>JALRCK010000216.1 GCA_023262305.1 Deltaproteobacteria bacterium | reverse complement strand
GAGACCCTATTCGAAGGCTTGTGACACCGAGAATCGTTGCGGGCACAATTTCAATGCCGTTACTCGCCGGCATCGCAGTCATAACGGGCATCCTGGGCGGACTTGCGGTCGCGGTGCTTGAACTCGGCATCACCTCTCATCAATACTACCGGTCATACATCTACGCGGTTCAGATTCGAGACGTCACTGACGGACTTATCAAGGCGTGTGGTTTCGGGCTGATCGTTTCCTCAATCGCATGCTTCAAGGGATTGCGCTGCCGCGGGGGCACCGAGGGCGTCGGTCTCACAACTACCGCCGCCGTGGTGACCGGGTCCCTCATGGTTTTCATAGCAAACTTCTTCTTTACGAAACTTCTTATCATCATCAAGTTCAAATGACAGAGAGTTCCCTCCATACGGTAGAATTTCGCGATGTGCATACGCGCTTTGGGGCGAATCATGTGCACCGAGGGCTCTCTTTTGCTCTAGCTCCAGGAGAGGTTACGACCCTGCTAGGGCCAAGCGGTGCCGGAAAAACGATCATCCTCAAATTGATTATCGGACTGGTGCGGCAGTCTGCAGGATCCGTGAAGGTGATGGGAAAGGAGGTAGCAGACCTCGACGCCGCCACTCTCACGGCCCTCAGAGTTAACACCGGGATGCTTTTTCAGGGAGCAGCGCTCTTTGACTCTCTTACAGTTTTCGAGAATATCGCCTACGGACTTCGAGAGCGCGGCGAGAGAGATGAGGACAAGCTCGCTCATGTCGTGCAAGAGAGGCTTCGAATGGTTGGGCTCCCAGGCATAGAGAATAAGCTCCCCTCTCAACTCTCAGGGGGACAGAGAAAGCGTATTGGTCTGGCCCGCGCCCTCGCGACCTCTCCGAAAATTATGCTGTACGACGAGCCCACGACAGGCCTCGATCCCACATCCACGCGCATGATCGACGACCTGATCATCGCATTTGCTCGCGAGCAGAAAATAACATCTCTCGTTGTTACTCACGACATCCAGAGCGCAAGAAGAGTCTCAGACAGGTGGATGCTGCTCAGTCAGGGGGTGATCGCAGCAGACGGACCGGTCTCACAGGTATCAGAATCAAACCCTCTCGTAAGGGATTTCATCTCAGGATCATGGAAGGAAGCGGTATGAAGATACGAAATGAAGTAAAAGCTGGGGTCTTTGTTTTCGGAAGCCTGTTTCTCATAGCCTCATTAATTCTGATCATGGGTCGAGAGCGGCAGATATTTGCGAAGCAGACCGAGTATCACGCCTTCTTCAAAGATGTGAAGGGACTCTCAGTTGGCGCCCCGGTCAGACTCGGGGGCATCCCGATAGGTCGTGTGGCCGAGGTAACGTTCGACAGAACTTTCAAGGACTACAAGGTCCATGTCACCCTCCTGATCAATGATAAGTACCTCGACCAGGTGAAAACCGACTCAATCGTGATGATCGACACCCAAGGACTCCTCGGCGATCGGTACGTTAGCCTAACGCCCGGAAACGTCGACGAAGCGGCACCAACCGGCTCTCGACTTCCCTCGGCCGAGATCTCGGACTTCGGGCAGATTCTTCAACGCGCGCAAGCTGCCGTAGATAACACTTCGCAAATAACTGAGCGCCTCAACAAATCCTTGGAGGGACTATCCCCCGATACCTTCCGGGACATCGCGTCGGCCAGCCGCAGCATCGCTGATATTGCGACTGCCGTTAAGACCGAGAACGGTTTTTTCCACCGCCTCATTTACAACGAGCAGGATGGCAAGAAGCTCATGAGCAGCGTTACCTCAGCCTCTCAAGATATCGCGGGGGTCATCAACGAAATGCGAAACGGCAAGGGGTTCCTCCATGCTCTGATTTACTCTGATACCGGAGAGAGAACAGTCGCAGAGTTGTACGACACCGCCCACAACGTCTCGGCCGCGAGCGAGAATCTTGCGCTCCTACTCAAGCAGGCTCGCGAAGGAAACGGTCTCTTACACGACCTCGTCTATACCCCTGTTGAGGCGGGTTCAGTATCGCGCCAAGTGCAGGAGATACTTGCGTCGCTGGCAAAAGCAGCGGAGAACTTTAAGGTAACGACTGACGCTCTCGCGCATGGAACCGGAACCTTAGGAGCGCTTCTTGTTGATCCGAAGCTCTACGACAACCTCGTGGAGGTCACCGATGGCGCGAAGAGGAGTTTCTTGCTCAGACAAGCAGTCCGAAGCTCTCTCAATCCGTAAAGAACTTCCGTCAATGATGAGCTGCCGTAATCACATGAGACTATGAATAACCAAGAAGAACCACTCCACTCCTCTCAAATCTTCAAGGAAACGACTCTCGGGCTTCCGGATTACGATATGGAGGCAAAGAACTATGTCATCCTGGCAAAGATCCTAGCCTCTCATGATGCGATTAAACTCGGTCGCGGAGCAGAGATTGGGGTGCTGTACGGAGACACATCTTTGTACCTCCTCCGTCAATTCCGCAACCTCTACCTCTTCTCCGTGGACCCATACCTGCCCTACGATGAACCGAATCGCACAGCTGCCGACCTTGCAAGGTACGAGGGATACGCTCGAAAACAACTTGAGCCCTTTGGATCTCAATCGATTATGGTTAAAAAAACCTCTGTGGAGGCGGCGCCCTCTATACCCGATGAGTCACTCGATTTTGTTTTCATAGACGCACAACACACTTATGAGGCGTGCACGGAGGACATTCGGACCTGGTTTCCGAAGGTACGACGCGGCGGTCTTCTCACTGGACACGACTACCGATGGGATGGCGTAAACCGGGCAGTGCATGAGTTCGCCCAGAAGATGAACCTAAGAGGATATTTCACCCCGGGCGCCAGTGATGTGTGGTTCTTTCAGAAACCCAGCTCACTCTCGGACACATGGGACCTGCCGCAGGTGAAAGGTGGGCAGACAGCCTAGAAGTGGTAGCCGGGTCTAGGCACTCCCGCTCAATTCGGATATCACCTCGCCAACGACTTCAGGATGACCATCTCCCGCTAGCGTCCACAAGCTAATTGGAGTGAGCGTGGCTACACCTGCTCGCACCAAGGCGCTGTCAATACCAGGCGCAGGATCAGATATTAATTCGAGCGCGCGATGGTGAAAGGTCCTTATTGCTCCCATAGCCCCGGACTCCTCCACGAAGCATTTCCCGTACCGAGCCTTGCCAAGTGGAGCATATCGAATGAGGTCGGAGGCGTTAAGCTCAAATGGAAAGTTCACGTTCCACGTAATCGGATGCTCAAGCACTCGCTTTTTCAGTCGATCTGCGAAAAGAACTCCAACCGCTTTATCGAGAATTGCGCGCATCTGGGTCTCAAAGCGCGATAAGGTGCTCTCAGGGATGAGATAATCAACGATATACTCGTCACGCGTGGCGACATCGAATGCTTGAGAAAGAGCAATAGCTGGCACTCCAGCAAGGTTAGCCTCGAGGCACGCTCCAACCGTGCCTGAGGAGAGCACGAACCCCAACCCCATGTTGAATCCAGCGTTGATCCCTGAAACAACGAGGTCGGGCATCGAATCAAAGAGATTGAAGACCCCTAAACTCACGCAATCCGCCGGCCGCCCTGCAGCGGCATACGCTCGACGGCCGAAGAGCTCGATCTCCTGCACATGAACGGGATCAAACCGAGAGACGCACTTCGCCGTCCAGCTCTGTTCGTGCAGCGGCACCACTATCGACACCTCACCAAATTGGGAGAAGTATTCGACAGCGAAACGGAGCAGCGGCGATCGATGACTATCATCGTTTGTAATCAGAATCTTCATAGAACCCCGCCCGCTCCTGCCTGATGAACCATATCCTCATGGACGTAACGCTTGAACTCAGCGCCTCGATGCTCGAAATCGATAAACTCATCAAAACTTGCACACCCAGGCGAGAGTAGCACGACTCCGCCTTCAGTCAGGGCACCGAGAGCATGGCGTGTCGCCTCTCGTAACGTCGGGTAAACGACCGGGTCTATCCCCACATCTCTGCAATGATTAGCTACCAGCGATCGATCCTTGCCAAAGCACACAACAGAGACCCGGGGGCCACGATGCTCTCGAATAATCCGCAACAGAGGCTGCCACGAGCCCGCCTTCGAGAGTCCTCCTATCAGTAATGCCACAGGAAGAGAGGAAAAGTGGGAAAAAACCATCGCGATACCAGCGACGGATGCCGCAACAGTTGTCGATTTAGAATCGTTGATAATGACGCGAGGACCATCCCTCCAGACGATCTCCAACCGGTGCTCAAGCGGCTCGAAATTATTGATGACCTCTTGCACCACGCGTGGCTCAACCCTGAAACGCCGAGCCACCAAGATCGCTGCCGCTATGTTGTAGCGATTGTGTCGTCCTAAGAGCCGTGCACCGTCAGTGCGGTACTCCTCCCTAACACCGCCGAGAGATACCACGATGGAGTCTCGTGATGTATCACTGCTCGATATGCGGGCCCACGTCGAAGAGCGCCCGTTCAACTCCCCCTCCGATGCGGTTCCGAAGAGCCCCAGCTGAGCGCGACAGCTCCGAGAGATATCTCTCACCCAAGGATCATCTCCGTTTACAACGCTCAGATCGCCCTCTGATTGTAGTCGAAGTACACGCTCCTTAGCAGCTGCATACCGTTCAAGCGATCCGTGTCGCTCAAGATGGTTGTCGCTGATATTGAGAACAACGCTCACATCCGGCTTGAGAACGGTGCACGCTTCAAGTTGGTAGCTGGACGCCTCGACCACAAGAATTGATTCCCTTGATTGAGAGGAATCCACGGGAGCTCCAGATGTGAGCACCGGAGAACCGATGTTGCCACACAGCCGAGTAGAGCACCCTCCCTGGCGAAGCATGCGCTCGATGAGTGTCGCGGTGGTGCTCTTACCGTTACTTCCCGTGACAACAACCACAGCCCCTTGGTGAAGCTGCACTCCAAGCTCCAGCTCCGATACATACGGGACCTTGTGACGCTTTATCGATCCGAAGATGGTAGACTCAAGCGGTACTCCCGGACTGACAACAACGAGAGCAACCTCAGCCAGGTGTGGAGCGATGC
>JALRCK010000215.1 GCA_023262305.1 Deltaproteobacteria bacterium | reverse complement strand
CAAAGATATCCGCACATTGATGGGCGAGATCCGTGAGCGGATCAAGGCTGACGTCGAGGGAAATCGGGATAAAAATCGCGAGCGCTCTCGCACAGCCCCTCGGTTCTCTAAAGATGGTAATGTCAGGGTCGGGGACCTGCAACATTCTGAAGAGCTTCGCTACCTCAATCAGGGCTACGCATACGATTCGCAGCTCACTCCGGCGGTAATCCCAAGCCACCGACGCGGCCCCCTCGGCAAGTTGGTTCCCCTCTTTAAGCGAGTCAGCCGCAAGGTTATCAGGAAGCTCTTCCTCGCCGATTACTTTAACGCTGAGCGCTCCTTTACAGAGCACCTCGTTCGCCACTTGAATGAGATCGGACGCTACATCGACGCACGCGATAACGACGTCATGCGCAAGATCGATCGGATCGACGATGAAAAGAGCGCAGCTATTTTAGCGCTTCAGCAAGACATGCAGTCGTTGATGAAGGATCGTATCGGAGCGCTCGATTCGATGATTCGGGGATTGGAGGGCATAGTAAATAATTTCCCCCGATACACCGATCCTCACCCGCCCCGTACTTCAGAGAACAATGAGCCGATCGCTCTTCCAGATCCCTCGTACCTGCTCCTTGAGAATCGTTATCGGGGAGGAGAAGGGGAGATCGAGCGCCGTCTCTCAATATATCCTGAGATATTCAAGAGCGCGCAGGGTTCCGTTCTTGAGATCGGATCGGGTCGGGGCGAGCTGCAGCGGTTGTTCAAGAGGGCAGGGGTGCGCTCCTACGGAGTTGACCTCGATACCGTGATGGTGAACGTCGCCAACGCCGCCGGATGTGACACCAAGTTCGGCGATGGCATCGCGCACCTTCGTTCTCTTGAGGACGCCTCCCTTGGTGGCTTGATAGCCATCCAGGTCGTCGAGCACTTAACTCGCGCGCAGCTGCTCGAATTATGCGAGCTCGCCAAGAGGAAATTGAAACCAGGCTCAAGGATAGTTTTCGAGACCATTAATCCTCAATCGCTCCTTGCGTTGTCATCTAATTACTTCCGAGATCCAACACATGTGTGGCCGATGCATCCAGATACCCTCGGGTATACGGCTACCTTGGCTGGTTTAAAGATCGTTGAGACCAGGTACCTCTCGCCGGTTGCTCCAAACCACATGCTGAAGGAGATACCGGTCGATCCTAACCATCCTCCGACCGTTGTCGACACCGTTCACCGCATTAACCAGAACATTGAGCAGCTGAACCGGTTGTTGTACGGATTCCAGGATTACGCGCTCGTGCTGGAGGTGGTGTAAGGATGGCTCGAATTCTCGTTCTAGGAGCAAAGGTTCCCTTTACCCACGGAGGGCAGGAGATCCTCGTTGCAACGTTGATAAAGAACCTCAAGGCGCGTGGGCATGAGGCAGACGTCATCGAGTTGCCGTTTAATCCCCTCCCCAAGCAGAACCTCCTTGCGCAGGCCGCGATGTGGCGCTCCCTTGATCTCGCTGAGTTCGCAGGTGGTAAAGTCGATCTCATCATCGCGACGAAGTTTCCAACCTACTACGCGCGACACCCTAAAAAGAGTGTGTGGTTAGTTCACCAGCTTCGTTCGATGTATGACCTACATGGGGGGCAGTATTCGGATCTGGGAGATGATCCACGCGATGAAGCGCTTCGTCGCATGATAACTGACGGCGATGAGCTGACGCTTGAAGAGTGCTCGTACCGTGGCGCGATCTCAAAGAACGTTGCAGACCGTTTGCAAGCGTATAACGGACTCTCATCTACCGTGCTCTATCCACCCCTTCCGCTCGGCAATCGATACCAGAGTCGGGACTCGAAACCATATATCCTCTCAGTTGGGCGGATTTGCCGCATCAAGCGGCTCGACCTGATGCTCAATGCCATGAAGTATGTCTCTCCGGAAGTAACGCTCAAGGTCGTGGGTGTCGCAGACGAGCCCGGGGTGATGGAGTACTTCAATAACATCATCAAAGGGCACGATATCGGAAGGCGGGTTGAGTTTCTCGGGCGTGTGAGTGATGAGGCGCTCGTTGATCTCTACGCAGAGGCGATGGGGGTTTTCTACGCTCCCTTTGACGAAGATTACGGCTACGTCACCCTTGAGGCGATGGCGAGTGGGCGACCAGTGGTAACTGCAACGGACAGTGGCGGAACGCTGGAGTTCGTTCGTGACAACGAAAATGGTCGAGTAGTCGCTCCCGACGCTGGCGCTATCGCAGAGGCGTTCAACGCGCTTCAGAGAGATCCTCAGGCGGCAAAGCGGATGGGCACCGCTGGAAGGGCTTTCATCGAGGGGTCCGGCATGCTCGCCGCAGGATGGGATACGGTCATCGACGCGCTGCTCTCACCTCTCGCTGCTCGTGACACCCAAGAGGCTAACAAGGCGGCGTGATGGCTGATAAGAAGCTGCGCATCGCTTGGTTCACGCCGATCGCTCGTCCAGATGAGCGAGTGGTGACTATCTCTCAATACTGCTCGGACATCCTTCTGCCCTTGATGCGTGAGAAGTTTGAGATAGAGGTCTTCTCAGGACTTCAACCAGGAGAGCATCTCGGCCTTCCTCGGTTCAACACGCTCAATGCTTACCAACGACACCGCGTGAATCCGTTTGATCTCTTTTTCTATCAGGTGGAAGACGGCGCCGCTGGTCGCGTCGTGCGCACGCAGGTCGGGATCATGCCGGGTATCACATGGATGCACGACACCTTCCTCTCTGATCCTGGCGCAGAGGGTATTCACACAAGTCCGTGGGAGAGATCTCTTCAACAGATGCTCGATCTCTCGCTTCCATTCTTAGAGCGAGACGATCTTCCTTTGCAGCCTCAGCCTTCAGGAGATCGGGAGACCTCGGTGTCACCCGTTGTACTCTACAACTCTGAGTGGGCGGAGGGAACGCTCCATCGTTTCATCTCTGGTCGTCTTGAGTATGCGGCGGGTGGGCACGCTTCTGACTATATCCCCGTTCCCGTTTCATTGATCGCTGATCAGCGTTCCGCCGGTACCGAGAGACCGCTGCAGATCCTCGCGACGGGTACCACCCGTCTTGAGGGACGAGCGCATAAGTTCTTGCCCGCGGTCGCAGATAGCAAGAGGGCGTGCCACCTCACCTGGGTGATTGAGCCTTCAGAGCGGGCTGATGCTCAGCGGATGGTGAATGAGTTTGGTGTCGGTGAAAAAGTCACGATAGTTGAGGGGAACTATCCTGAGCGTTGGCGTGAGCTTGTAGCCGCAAGTGATCTCGCGTTGCTTCTGAACTCAAACCCTCACGCACGGTTGAGTCCCTATCTTGAGCTCTCGATGGCAGCGGCGGTTCCGGCCGTTGTGATGAGGTGTGGAAGGGGAGAACAATTATCTTCTGATGTTGCTTTTGTTGTGGAGCCAGGTCTCCATGAAACTGCTCAGCTCGTTGAGATCCTTCAGAGCGTCACGCACGAGAATTCTCGGCCTCTTGGGAAAAAGGGGGAGACTTTGACGCGGGAGGAGAACGAGCCCTCGCGTGTCGCGAGTAAGCTCGGAGATATCTTTACGAGGTCGGCGCCCGCGCTCGTTGGTGTCATGCGCGCATGGGATGGGCTCTACAAGCGGGGTGAAACAGCGCTTTTACAGGAGATTAAAACGCTTGTTGATGCTCCGGTGGGTGATATGCCCGGAGCGAGTGAGATCATCGTTACGCCATTTGTGGAGGAGCTGCGGCGTAAAGCTGCCCAGCACGCCTCTTCGATGTAAAGGGGCAGGCTTGCGACCGCCCTTACCTCCTACGAGAGTTCCGGCAGCGTGTCGTACCACGGAAGGTCACCAAGCGGCATGCGAGTGTACCGGTCCGGGGTGATTGAGAGAAATCCAAACTCATCCCGCGCCAGGATAAAATTAATAATCGCGAAACAGCGCTCTTTGTTCGGAAGGATCGGCTTGTCTGGCTCTTGAGATGAGTAGTTGACCTCGATACCGACTACGCCCATCTGGCACGCAAATGTCCCACGACTATGTTTGTGAACAGCGACTCCCCAGATTCCAGCGGCGAAGAGGGGAATCTCTTGGGTCTGTCCAAATTGTGCCGCGCTCTCGTAGAGTTTTGAGAGGATGGCTGACGGCTCTTGGAATTCACACTCGCCCGTGCCACGGACGCTTGCTCGCATTATTGCGTAGTCCCCGATGAGTTTGCGCCCAATCTCTTGGACTCGATTGAGGGATTCGATGAACGCGGATTCCGACCAGTACAGATCCGCTATGAATCCGGGCATTCCCTCAGTGCACGCGAAAACTGCCCCCGCCTCTCCGTCCTCAAGATATTCGCGTGGTGACATGCGTAGTGGGTTAACGAGGCTCACCGCGTCCGGAGGGGTCAAGCCAGCTCGAGATGGGATGGCGAGGTGGATATCGCGAGGATGAAGGGTCTCATCTCGATGAGCCCAACTGCTTTCATAGGGGTTCCTCTCTGTGTGTTGGGTCTCCCCATACCGACAACAAAAGAGCTGGATGGTATCCCCCGTTGACGGGAATTTGCACGACCCAACCGGTCGCACATCAAGGTGCTGTGGCGGGCGTCGTGAGAGGTGTTCCCGACCTCGATGTCGCTCCAGGTGAATTGACTCTCCGAGAAAGAAATCCTTTACAAGGCCGTGAAGGCGGGCACGAAAGGGGCTATACGCCCCATCATCGCCGATCGAGCCGAGATCGATCGGATAGGCTCGATGTCTGCGATCAATCACCTCTTCAAGAGAGGAGATCCCCGCGGAGTGGAGGAACGCGCGCGGAGCGCAATCATCTTTCGGGGCGAGAGTTTGAAGCTTTGGAATTGAGAGTGTTTGAAACGTACGCTGATTTTCAGGTGAGAAATTGTTCCAAAACTCGCGAGCCATAAAGAGCGAGTATACTGCGGGGGCGTAAACCTTCCAAGAAGGAATGCGGAGTTCAAGCTGTTGTTCGTTTGAGATCTTTCTAGCACTATGAGATGAGGCATCCCATATTCGCTAGGCGAGCACATGCAGTCAGGACCAAACGTCTTCTCCTCTCAGAGAGAGGTCTCGCT
>JALRCK010000214.1 GCA_023262305.1 Deltaproteobacteria bacterium | reverse complement strand
CAACACCTACCTCCTCATCGGTCGCCCAAAGAACGCCGGTATAACCACGGTGCTCTCATCAGCGGTGCTCGCTCGCAATGCATCCAAGCCCGAGACGGAGCACCTCTCCTTAATTAGCGCGACGGTACAGGCGGACCAGACCACACAATCCTTCACGCCGGGACTCACCCACGTTCTCCCGCTGCGGGGCGGTCTCTTCACCGTGCCACACCAGCTCGTTGATTATGTAGCTCAACACAACGGAATGGTGGTGTTCATCGGTGGCGGAACCTTTGTACGAGACGCCATATTGGTGGCGCGAGAACGTCAGGTCGGTTTTGCTCTCATGAAAGGTCCGGAAGGTGCGTCAACTGACAAGTGCGTGATGTTCAATACCTCGCGGCAATTCAGTGACTTGGACGGGCTTCTCTCTATCATTCGGGAGCACCTCCCACATTCGATTCGACGCTAGCCTGCCAAGCTCAAGCTTTTTTCTTGGTTAGGTTCAGGTCGCCACATACACTAACCCTAAGAGCTCGAATTTTGATAGGGAGGTACGGTGGGAACTCTCAAAACAGATGGTCGGACAGGTTCGCACCTTCACACCAGTCATGACCCAAATCTGGCAGCTACGCAGCCCCACGACTTCACACATGCTCAACTCCCGACACTCGACGCCGTAACCTCCCCACCAAGATTGACTGCGCTCAACGAGGATGTCCCACGAGACGAGCATTTTTTTCCTCACATTAAAGTGCATACTCAATACGGGGAGGATGTACTTCAGATTCGTCAATCTACGATCCCCTACGCTTCCCCAGAATATCGCCTCAGAAGCGACTCTCTCGCCCAAACCCTCCATATCTTCGCGCGCAAGGTGAATGAGATCCTGCCGCCGGGCTGCTCTGTTCATATTAGCCTCTCTCCGTTCGGAGGCGCCGCCTCGTGTGACACGGTGCAGCTTGTTCAACAGAGTGAAGCTGGAGAATGTCGCCCGATCCTTAAACGAATCTACTCCCCCTTTGATGGCGGGAGCCTCGGCGGAATCATTCCCTCTGATCAAGCACGCAACGTAGTGCTTAAAATTGAAGAACGACTCTTTTACTACACCACCTTCCTCGCTATCCGAGCTGCCCTGAAGAACATCAGCGGGACCTCGTAGGAAACCCGCCTCATGGCTACGAGTTCCTCCTAGACTCCGAAGCGTTTTTGGGGTCGTGCCTAAAGTCAACACGTTGTCCTCCAAGATGCCCGAATGGCGTCCTTCCCTTCATCCCATGACGCTATGCACTGCACCAAAAAGATCAGTGGAGGCCGATGAAAGGCTGATTCATCCGCGCATTCCCTGCAGATCTGGGTATGAGGACGTCTAACCACCCACCCCCGAGGTTGCGATGACAACTACTGAGACACAGCCCGCCGTGCGCGGGTCAGAGCACCAGGACCCAACCAAGAGTATCTCTGCGGGTAATTTCGCAAAGCTCCTAGAACGATGCGCTCGGGGTGAGATTGTGGAAGAGAAAAAACTCGGTGCTGTTAAGCTCATCATGCAGGGCGTTCTGGAAAGAATACTCCCTCCTCACGCCGAGAGCGTATTGTCTCCAGACGAACAAAAGGCTGCGGAAGCGGCTCGACAAACCTTTCGACAGGAGCTTAAAGATGCTCTCCGCGGACAGATCATAGAGATCCTGCGAGCATCTCCATCTCCAGTCTTTGAAACCGTCACCTCACAAGAGACACCTCCGGCACACGTCCAGGAAGCGCTCGCCGTATCATCATGGACGAAGCGTTTTGCTGCTGAAATCCACGTTGCTCTTCAAGCCGATCTCGCTCCACTTCCTTCGGCTAATTTCGATGTCGTCGATCCTCTCGGCTTCACAAACCGGGAAGAGGAGTCGACTCTTTTAAAACGAGGTGACGACATTGGAGCCCTCCAACTAGCGTTCAATACCCTCGAGACCCTGTGTCGTGAGCACGACCCGGACAAGATAGGGGTCGGAGCTGTTGAGAAGGGGCTCAGAGAGTCAGCGCACGGGAGTGACCGCATCAGCAAGCTAGGCTCACAGCTCTTTAAAGTACTGCGGAACGAGCTCTGGCACGACAGCGGAGACTTTGCGCTCGGACTTCCAACAGAACAGATCCACCTTGCGCTTTCCTACCTTATCTCACGTGCTGGAGGCCGCGGGCAGCTTGAGGATTTGCACAACCCTCTCATAGACGGAAAAGGCTATGACGGATTTTACAAGACCCTTCTCTCCTCCGAATTTGAGGAGCGAATCAGCGAGGTTTCTCATTCGGTCATCCCAGATGATTATGTGCAAGAGCTCGCCAAAGCGGGAAAACTTCCGGAATTTGCCGCGAGCTTACACCTCGATCCCTCAAATCCGGCGGAATTAACGCTGCTCAAGACCCTTCTTCACCCTGAAGACCATGTGCCGATCGAGGCTTTTTGTGATTTTCGAATCAGTAAGGCACTTGAGTTTGTCCGAGCCGAGGCGGCACAAGTTCTGGCACGCGCTGGGGTAACGCTCAATGCACAAGAAGATCCTCTCGCTGCGCTCAGGTCGAAGAGAGGTCAGGCAGCCTTGGGGGATAACCCTCAACGGGTCGCTGCCTGGCAAGAGATCATCAAGGTCCTCCTGGCCGCAGAGAAGAGTGGGGGATATTTTCAAGGCAACCCAACTGAGGCCGACAAGTGCGCAGCCGCGTGCGAGACCAGCTATCAGGAGTTTTACGGTGACAGACGACCTGAGGGGGGACGCACCCCTCGCACCAAGGCGTTGCTTGCGGAATCTCGATTTGTAGTTCAGACGTGTTCGCTGCTCGCCTCATCACTCAAAGCGCTCTCACCGGTCGCTGATCTAAAGACTCCAACGGATCCGCTTGAGGGGCTTCGCAAGAATATCCTACAACATCTCAGTGAAGGACCTCAGAGCGCATCCGTGCCCTTTCTGCGTTACGCACTCATGATGGAGAGACTCTTCAAGGAGCGGGCCGCTGAGCTTAATTCATCGTGGTCAGACGGGGTCCCCTCTGGGGTCGCACCTGCTCAACACGCCCGAGGTCTTGTGTTCAGCTCTCCTGAAGTTTTAAAGAACTTCGAGAAGCTCGGCGTTGCGCCCGACGCCCTCCCAAAGATATCAAAGCTCGTAGAGGCTCTCTTCTTCTCGCTGCGAAACTCGTGGGCGCATAGCGCTGAGCATCGACCTCGCCCGGCGCATGTGAGCGAGCTCTTGCAATCATCGGCGCTCCTCTCCAGCTTGACAGATGTGGCCTTCGGTAAGGGGCTACCCCCACATTCGCACCGCACTTCGTGGCAACTCAGTGATCTTGCTGAGGCGGCTTCGCTGCATCCCCTGGTCCTCAATCTGCTCAGTGAGCCAATGGTTGGCTCTGTTAACCATACGGAGGCGTGCCAACGGCTGGAACGATGCATCGCCTCATTGGTGGAGGCGTCCAATAGCGCCACCGTTCAATCCAAAAGTGATGCCTATTTCCGTGAAAGCGCTTGTGAGCTCAAAGAGGGGCTCGATGCGATCCTGCACACCAAGATACTTCCCGATTCCTCAACAACGGCAGGAGTACTCGCTCGAGCATCACTCCTCAGCAGCATGTTGCGATTGACCAAAGTCCCAGAGGACACGCTTAGTTTTCCTCTGTGGCAGGTTTACTGCAGCCCTCAGGCTCACCAGTGAGAGAGCGTCCCGTCGAGGGGCGATTCCAAACAAGCTGCCTGAAAACACCCCCATAGAGAGCGCACACCTCCTCAGTCGTCGGACCCGCTGGACCTTGCCGTCCCGTGGGAGGGGGCGGCAGTGTAAGGGCTTCTGACTCAGCGTGCCCGCGTTCTGGCGAGGGGCTCATTAACAGTGGATTGTGGTTATTCATAGTGCGTCCATATCATGCAAATCGCGGTACCCCACGAATAGTGCTCTTATGACACGTTAATCAGTCTTATCCGAGAGGAGCCAAGCTTTGTCTTAACGTCACCCGCATGGATGGACATTCACCAACGAAAACACCCCCGGGACTGGCTTTGGGGATATCCTTATCCCTAGGAGGACCTCGTTTTCGGGGAATTCAGGTGTTTAGACCTCAATTTTAGGGAATTCGAGCCCTTTTCCGTTGTGCTACCGTCTCAAGGAATATGAAGAGTAAAAAGCGTACGTTAGTGACGGGTGGGGCGGGGTTTATCGGTAGCCACCTCGTTGACCGCCTCCTTCAAGATGGCCATGAGGTTGTAGTACTCGACAACTGTTCGACCGGACGAAGGGAGAACCTTGCCCACATCACTTCAGATAAGCTGACATTTCACCACGTTGATATCGTCGACCTCAAAACTATCGCGCCCCTTTTTGAGGGGGTCGATTGGGTATTTCACCTGGCAGCTCTCGCCGACATCGTTCCATCAATTCAACAACCGTTGGCCTACTTTCGATCCAACGTCGACGGCACCGCGTCGGTGCTTGAGGCAGCTCGCGCCGCAGGGGTAAAGAAGCTGGTGTACGCAGCTTCTTCCAGTTGCTACGGAATCCCCGCCGTCTATCCTACCCCCGAGACAGCTCCAATTCAGCCGATGTATCCGTATGCCCTCACCAAGTGGTTAGGCGAGCAATGCGTTATGCATTGGTGCCAAGTGTATAAGATACCTTCCGTTTCCTTGCGATTTTTTAACGTCTACGGACCGCGCTCTCGAACCTCGGGAACATACGGTGCTGTGTTCGGCGTATTCCTGGCCCAAAAGTTGGCGCGACAGCCCTTCACTGTTGTCGGAGATGGAACTCAAACTCGAGACTTCACCTTCGTGACCGATGTCGCTGATGCTGTGGTTCGGGCTGCGGAGTCTTCTGTCTCAGGAGAGATCATGAACGTAGGAAGTGGTAACACCTACAGCGTGAATCGACTGGTTGAGCTCCTCGGCGGAGAAAAAGTTCACATTCCAAAGCGACCAGGTGAACCCGACTGCACCTTCGCTGATATGACCAAGATTCGATCGTTACTCGGATGGCACCCGCAGGTTGCCTTTGAAGACGGCGTTGAGCAGATGATT
>JALRCK010000213.1 GCA_023262305.1 Deltaproteobacteria bacterium | reverse complement strand
AACATATGACAACACCGCACATTGATTCGGTACGAGGGTGCCGATCAGCACTACTCAGAGCTCATGAGGAGCTCGCTACGTTCAGAGACGACGCGCTCACAGCTCTCGCGTTCAACCGTGCAGGGGCTGCGATAGTCCTTGACGAGGTACGACGACTCAGAGGAGAGCTCATATCGCACTTACGTGATCTGTGCGTGAGCCTCCATGACGAGCGCCTGTTGCTTAGACCCCAGTTTGAGGCTCTGATTTCGTTTGCTGCCCATAACCGCATCTCGACTAACGAGATAGTATCTCGGATAACCATTTATGATGGTCGAGTTACCTCAGCGAACTTCAACGACTGTGGTCTTACCTCGCTGCAGGGGTTGAATAGCCTCTGGTCGCTCAAACTCCTCTACGTTAGCAGAAATCCTAACCTAACATCTCTTGCCGGCATTCCAAGCATGATTGAGGAGCTCGGTGCCACAGCATGTGGTCTTCAAGGCGATCTCTCTGACCTCGCACATGTAAAAGCGTTAAAGCGATTGTATATCTTCGAAAATGACGGCATCAGGTCATTACGCGGACTACCACTGAACATGATCGAGGAGATTTACGCCTCGAGCTGCGGACTCAGTGGAGATCTCTCCGACATTGCTGGAGCAGAGCAGTTACACACTCTCCACATTCTGCGGAATAAAGGAATCCGTTCCCTTGAGGGACTTCCACTGAGGAATATGAAGCGAATCCATGCCGACTGCTGCGGTCTCACTGGCGATCATACTTTTCTCTCTGGTGCTCAAAACTTGGAAGTGCTTATCCTGACGGACAACCCTGCTACACTAACACTCGATCCGAGCAGATTCAGTTCTACGACACGATTGTTTCTGTAGCGAGTGGTTGACCCAAAGGCAAGCGCTCTTATGTGAGGTCCCTGACTATGTCAGAGAGCCCCTGACATTGCACAGCGGGTCGTGCGATGGAGAGCTCTCTCTGTTCTGATCCTTGATCCTGCGGCGATTGAGCCCTACGTCTTAAAGACAGTCTGATCTCTCATGGCGATGAACGGATACGAGGATAGGTCAAGATAAGAGTGATGGTCCTCTGGAAGGATGTGCCCTGCTGGAAACGCCCTGGTCATTTCGGTTTCTGTCGAAGCCCGGATACTCCTGTCCAGTCACGGATGGAGTTTGGTCGATCAGTTGAATGTTCTGAGCACAGTCGTGATACCACCGACCGATTACCTCTCGAGACAATGGATTTACCCTAAACCCGAAGACCCCGGCCATCAACGGGGGAGTATCGATGAAATGCTCCGCTTGGAGGTGGTGAAAAACATCTCGCTTTACAGACGTTCGCTCGATGTGTCCGTCCCTTTCAAAAACTACAAAAGGCTTCTCAGGTGAGATCGCTCCAAGGTACTTCAAATAGTGTGACATTCCAAAACGATTGATCCAACACCCAGCGTCGATCCAAAAGACTGTGCGCCCTTCGAACTCGGGATTGCTAACTATATGATTCACTACATATGGCTTCCAAAGGTAGAATCCGTATCCAAAGTCGGCTCGATTGTTTTCACAAAATAACCGAAGGTCATACGGAAGGTCCTTCGGAGTGAAGATTTTTGCATCGCCAAAAAAACGGCTGTACTTGGCTTCGCTCTCCAGGCGATGAAGAGCCTCCATGTAGGTATCGTCACCAAAGGACACTACCAAGGGTTTGTTGGGGTTAGGCCATCGGTCAATCGGACCTGTCATGCAAAGAGCCCCCTCAGTGCCTCCCCGACGGGGGAGATGGGCGCAAAAAACAGGCGCCTCGCGGTCTGGCTGCGTATCTCACACGCTCTGGGTGTTGTCTGGTTTAAACAGTTCCTCACGTAATCCCCCACTCCCACAACTTCCCTTTGACGTAGTCCAGACCGTCGCTACCCATATTCTGAGCAGTGTTCACCCTCGCGATCTGAGAGCCAGCTGGAAGTGCCCCCGCATACTTCAAACCATACCTGGCCATATTGAGCGCCAAGGCATATTCAGCTATCTGCTGTTCGTTTCGAATTCCTGCTAAGTTTGCCTGGGCATTACCCGTAAGTGGCTCCCATAGATCGTGGGTCCAATCCGAGGTGACGATGAATGCCTCTACAGGTACAAGGTCTCGCTGATCCCGGGAGAAAGCGCGATGATGTACCGAAAACGACTCAGATGCAGAATAGTGCATGATTAATCCAAACGTGTCGCGTGCAACCTTCTGGGTTGCATCCACCAACAAGGGACCGAGGAGTATGTCGGTATCTACACAGATGTTCCAGTTATAGCGCCGCCCCGAAGCGTAGATCTGCATCCTCTCATACGTTTCGGGATACTCGGGAAAAGCTCGAGAGCCTCCAATCACGTTCACATCAGCCCCGATTCGCTCCGCATAAGCCTTGATCAAGGGCACGGTGATAGCGCATATCTCATCACTTAAGTTGAGCTTTCGAACTATGTGGACGCATTTCTTGTCCATACTTTCGCCTTGAGGATGTTCGCCGCATTCATCCCAATCTATGATCGGTGCTTTAAGCTCTCTACTTGAGGAGCAATCAAAAGCGCACCCCCCTGAACCCGATGAGAGTGTCTAGGAGCCAGTAAACACTCAAGATGTGCGCGGGCAGGTGACAAGCGATCACCACAACTCATAGAGGGTCCGAGCACTCTCAAACCGGAACGCTCAACGACCTCATCACCGCTCCTTCAAGAGAGGGGCACACCCCGACCCGAGGGTACTGGATCCTCCAGAATCATGTCGCTGACAGAGAACTGCTCTACGCTCCCTTCGATGATCCTGAGAGCAGGCGTTAAGTCTTGGAAGGGGTCTCTCGACCTTTGCTCACGACTACGATAACCATGAAGCCCAAAAATATGATTGAGAAGAGGAACATTGGCATCGTGCCAAGAAGCCCCAAGATAGTGCTCATGACGATTGGGAGCGTCAGTCCGTACAGCGACAGAGAAAAGATCCTGCCGTACGAGAGTTTACTCCCCATGACAGCTGCAACAATGAGCAAAAAGACGGATGTGATTAGGAGATACCCGAGATAAACAAAAATACTAAAGCAAGGACCAACAAACGCCCAGCAAAGAACTAAAAGTGGAATTCCCACTGATACAAGCCATGGGATTCTATCGACCCATTTCATAGCTCCAGGCAGGAAGCTGTCGTACACTGACTTGTTGAGGGTAAAATTGTCACTCGCCGAAAAAGACCGCACTCGAAAGCCCTCCTTCTTATCAGGAAAGATCACGCTATGCTTCGTGATAAGAACAAGCGCCCCTCTCTCTTGGTAATCATCCACTTGGGCATTAGTGTCGATCTCTATGAGGTGCTTTATGCTCCGAAACCTTGCGTCATCGGTCGGAGGCTCCGCATCGATAATCTCCTGAATCTTTTTAGGCATCGGTATGTCATACGGTTGAGCCACATTAGCTCTAAGTTCACCAGCCTCGAGGACGACCTCAAGCTCAGGTGGATAGAAATCAGCGAGCTCCTGCTGGAGAGAAGCGGTCATGTTAGCCGCCTGCTCCCGTAACCCATACACCGACCCCAGCAACGGCACGGATGCCACAAAGGTGCTCACAACAAGGAGGAAATAGAGGTAGGCAACCCCCTGTCCAAAAGATCTTGTGGCTAACTCTTTGTAGACCCCAAGCGATGTTGAACAACGCCACACAAAAACGAAGAATTTTTTTATCGATTGCATTAGGTAGAACCTTTCAAATCACTTCTCTTAAGGAGAGGGCTCTCTGCGCTGTTTTCATAAAACCGGCATGCACACGGTAGCATGTCAGTCTATCATCATGTCGCGGACGTCGTGGGAACTTGTCCGGGCACAAAAGAAAAGAGCGGGCAACCATGGGTCACCCGCTCTCTCATCTTGGCACCAGATTACTCTACGATCACTCTGTTGCCGTCTTCATCCTCGATATCGGCGGCGATCACGTCGCCATTCTTGTCGAGGGATACGGTATTTCCTTCCTCATCTTCAACATGAACGTTACCGTCTTTATCTTCGACAACTACGTTGCCATCTGCATCAGCGATAGCAACATTTCCTTTGCCATCAGAAACCATGGCAGTCTCATTCTCTTTGTCAATGACTGTAACCTGCTCGGCTGATGCATTCACCGCAAAAGCGCACACGCTTACGAACAAAACAAGAGCTATCTTACGCATACATTCTCCTATGGGTAGCGACGCGGTGAAGGAAGATTCAGCACTAACCATCCGTCAACTTTGGTCATGGTCTGCTTAGTGTGCTGGGAAGCTCGAAAGAGCATTTCTGCCCCCACCGGACGGTGAGATAATTGCTTGGAATCCTCGTCTCGTCCACTGGATTATCGGTCCTGAGGGCGTATTTCACCGCATCGCGATAGAGGCTCTCAAAAAGCCTGGTTGCGTCCTTTTGTTTAAGCTTTGCGCCACTGAACACGACTTTGAGGAAGCACCAAATGCATTTTCACGTATAAAATCAAAGCCTTAGAAAATCCCCCTACCTTCATTACTGACGCAGCTTCCCCGACCTTTCGAGCATCTTAACGGACGACCCTTTTGGCTCTTTGCCTGGGCGCTCCTTTGCTCTCTGTCCCTTGATGCTCTCTCTCTGCGTTATCGCCAAAAATGAAGCCTACTGCATAGGAGATATGCTGGAGAGCGTGCGTCACCTAGCCAGCGAGGCGATCGTTCTCGATACCGGCTCAACCGACGACACGCCTGCCATCGCCCATTCACGCGGGGCACGCATTGAACATTACGAGTGGAAAAATAATTTTGCTGACGCACGAAATGCTTCCATGTCGTACGCTCAGTACCCCTGGGTCCTGATTCTCGATGCTGACGAGGAGCTCTCTCCACCATCCGTTGAGGTCATCAAGAAATTGATCTCCGGTGACCCCAAAGCGTACTTCCTCGATCGCCATCATTTCTGCTCAAATCCAAACGCTGCTACGTTTTCAAGCCTGGAGCCAGACCACCCTGCAATAGCTCGCGGCGCTAAAGTTTACTTTGCGACTCATGAT
>JALRCK010000212.1:4749-5045 GCA_023262305.1 Deltaproteobacteria bacterium | reverse complement strand
GCCTCAGCACCATTGTCTGTGGAGTACATGATAATGGTGTTCTCTTCGATGCCGAGATCCTTGAGTTTCTGAAGTAGATCTCCTACTTGTCGATCGTGCTCTACCATTCCATCGGCGTAGATGCCGAGCCCTGTCTTCCCACTCACGCCTTCCTTGAGGTGAGTGAAGATGTGCATCTTTGTGGAGTTCCACCACACAAAAAACGGCTTATCCTCCTTGGTCGCTCGCTCGATGAAATCAACAGCTTTGGCGTTAACCTCCTCGTCGATCGTCTCCATTCGCTTCTTGGTGAGCGG
>JALRCK010000212.1:1753-4739 GCA_023262305.1 Deltaproteobacteria bacterium | reverse complement strand
CCGTCGCCGGCTTCGTCGGCGAGCTTCGTCAGTCCCTGGGACGAGGTACGACGACGTTGGCGCCAGACCCGTCGCCGGCACCAAACAAGGGGCGCTCCAACTCAACCCAAGCCGAAAGCCCGGGCGACACGGTGAGCGGCCCAGTGTCGGTCACTCGCCCATCAGCGAAGCTGTGAATTACCCCCCGTGGACCAAATCGTTTCTTAAAATCGGGGTTTTTAGGATAGTCAGGATGTTCGGGCTCCTCTTCAGCATTAAGGTGATAGAGGTTGCCGAAGAATTCGTCGAAGCCGTGCTGCGTTGGTAACATTTCGTCACGATCGCCCAGGTGGTTTTTGCCGAACTGACCTGTAACATATCCCTGAGCCTTGAGCAGAGCTGCGATGGTCGGATCCTCCTTTTTCATACCCTCGGGAGCGCCCGGCAGTCCAACCTTCGTGAGTCCCGTGCGAATCGGGGCTTGTCCCGTGATAAAGGCGGCTCGACCAGCGGTACAGCTCTGCTGGCCATACCAATCCGTAAAGAGCGCTCCCTCCTTGGCGATTCGGTCGATGTTGGGCGTTTTGTAGCCCATCATCCCCATGTTGTAGGCGCTGATGTTAAAGCCTCCGATGTCATCCCCCCAGATCACCAGGATGTTAGGTTTCTTTTGTTGAGCTTGTACACCTTCGCTTAAGGCGCACATGGTCATAGCGACGAAGATTAGAGCGAAAACAGAAGTGATGGTCGGCTTTATTCTCATAGATTCTCCCGTTACGACCCAGCCCAGGGATATTGCCGTAGCGGATCTTATATGGCAACGGATTACTTCAGAGGGTAAGCACTAAGCGGCTTTCAAGGATGTATGAGAGTCGGTATCGTGACGCAGAGCATATGGAACTCTTTCCGAGAATGAAAATGCGAGATATCGGTCTCATGCGGGCTAGCATTACTCTTTCGTCACTCGTTGTCGCGGTTCTGTCACTTCTTGTGTCTCGGACCGCCGTTGCGGATGATTGGAACTTCGTCATTGCTCCCTATCTCCTTGTCCCAACCATCACAGGAGACGCCTCTCTCGGTCGGGTCGACAACGCGGAGGTTGATCTTTCAGGGGCGGATATCTTTAAGAGCCTTCAGCTCGGAGCTATGCTCCAGGGCGAGGCGCGACATGCGTCAGGATATGGGGTTCTACTTAATTACGCCTTCATGGACCTCGGGAACGATTTCTCTGGTCCCCGGGGATACACCAACGTTGATACGGATGTTTTTCAGGGGATTCTTGAGGGGTTCGCCACTCGTAGGTTTGAATACAGCGGTGGTGTTGTTGACGGTTACGGTGGTGTGCGGTGGTGGGATATCGGCATCGATGTCGATGCCTCGACACCGCTTGGTGACGTTAGCTACAGTCGTGACGTGGATTGGGTTGATCCCGTTATCGGCGCGCGGTGGATGCCTCGATTGAGCGACGCTTTTCGTCTTCTCTTGCAGGGGGATGTGGGAGGGGTCGGCGCCGCGTCTAAATTCACCTGGTGCGCTCAAGGAGGGGTGATCTGGGACGCGAGCGGGACCACATCAATCACCCTCCTCTACAAGGCTCTGGGGGTCGATTATGAATCAGGAACGCGCGGAACGTCTTCGTATTTCGAATATAACACTATCACGCAAGGTCCACTGCTTGGGCTCGTTTTTCGGCTATAGCCCCCTCCTAGCGCTTTGTGTACACGGGGCTCTCCTCTTGGGCGGCACTCTGGTTTCACTCTCGTGGAATCACGCCCAAGCGGAGAAAAAACAAGGGGTGTCGTCCGCTCCAGCTGGGATGGTGTGGATACCGGGGGGTAGCTTCATGATGGGAAGCGGTGATGACAGCAGTAGAGCTAATGAGGGTCCTCCACACACGGTGGGGGTCGATGGTTTTTGGATCGACATCAATACAGTAACAAACGCCGACTTCGAGAGATTTGTCGCCGCCACGGGGTACGTTACAACCGCGGAAAAGGCTCCCTCTTGGGAAGAGCTTCGTAAGCAGCTCCCACCGGGCGCTCCAAAACCCGATGCCTCCGTATTCGTGCCGGGATCGATGGTGTTTACCCCCTCAGATGGTCCGGTAGATCGCAGTGATATGCGAAATTTTTGGCGATGGGTGCCCGGCGCCAATTGGAGACATCCGGAAGGGCCAAAGAGCTCAATTGAAGGGCGCATGCACCACCCTGTTGTGCAGGTATCGTGGTTTGATGCTGTAGCGTACGCCACGTGGGCCGGTAAAAGGCTCCCGACCGAGGCTGAGTGGGAGTTCGCTGCTCGCGGCGGGTTGAGCCAAAAGAAATTCCCATGGGGTGACACGGGGATGGTGAACGGGAAGTACATGGCAAACACCTGGCAAGGAGAGTTTCCCTACCGGAACACCGTCGCTGACGGGTTTTCGGGTACCGCTCCTGTTAAGTCCTTTCCCCCTAATCGGTACGGCTTGTACGATATGGTGGGGAACGTTTGGCAATGGTGCGCGGATCTGTATCAACCCGATACATTTGCTCGACGAGCAAATGAGCTCTCATGCCACAACCCCACCGGTCCTGCCGAGCACGCGGGTTCAACGGTCACGGAGCGAGAGGAGCGGGTAACAAAAGGCGGTTCGTTTCTTTGCCACATAAGCTACTGTGAGAGTTATCGCCCAGCGGCCCGACGAGGTACGCCCCCCGATACCGGAATGTCTCATATCGGATTTCGGTGCGTGAAGTCAGCGCAGGGTTAACTCTTAAGCCATCCCGCGTTCATAGCCCATGAGCCGGCATCAGGGACCTCAATCTGTCGCCTTTAGAGGCTTATAACGTATCTCTCACAGGAGAACATGTTACCGGTACCCCATCACAGAAAGGTTTATTCCTATGTTGATACAGCCGACCACCTTCTTACGGAAAGTGAATTGATCCTACTAGCCGTAACCTAGGAAGACGGACCCAGAACAAGCACGTTGTAGTGCTCATTGCCATCAGAAGTCCTGACGGTCACC
>JALRCK010000212.1:250-1743 GCA_023262305.1 Deltaproteobacteria bacterium | reverse complement strand
CGAAGAGCTGTCTAAGTCGGCGACTGAGGCGGCCACAGGAATACTGGAGTTTGTTGACTGGGTGACAAAGATCGAAACGTCGTTGAGGGACGACACGCCGGGATAGCTTCCGTTACACGTAAGGAGGTTGTTGTTCATTCCTCCGTTCTGCAGAGCAATCACGCCAGTTGTTCCGTTTCCACCGAAGGTCGTAACTGTATCGGTGTCCATGTTGACGGTGGCGTAGCAGAGGATGTTGAGGTCTCCGTCGGTCCCGTTGGATCCGGCAGGACCAGTTGCGCCGGTTGGACCCGTTCCGCCTCGCTCTCCAGGCGCGCCAACAAGCTCGCTGGTATCAAGTAGCAACTCAGTCCCCCTTGGACACTTCTTGGCTGCGGTACGCACGACCGAGAGAGCTGGCGCCCCCTTCACAGTCTTTACTCGAGCGCACACAAGCTCCGCTTCCGCGGGAGAGGTCATTACTAACTGAGCCACAATACCGAGCAAGGAGAGGAGTAATCTAATGTTCATACGGGTAAAAATGACGCACTCTCCGCGGTCTGTCACCAGCCCTTTTTTGCGCTCAAACTATCCACCGCCTCTGCACCTTCAGCACTGATGGCAAAGACCTCGAGGGAGCGAGTAGGGCTACAACCACCCCGTTTTCCTATACCACCTGGCGGTTGACCGGAGACCGTCTCTTACGTCTGTGCGGTTTGTGTAGCCGAGAAGGGCTTGGAGCTTCTCGGTCTTAAAAGCCCTATCCTTGGTAAAGAAAGCTACTCTTCGTCGATAGATCGGAGGCTCAATCCCAAGGGGGCGGCAGATTGCTTCGCAGATATCAGCCGCAAGAAAGAGTGGCCATGCGGGAAAGCGGACGTAGCGCATCTTCTTGTTTCCGAGCTCGTCGGCAATGGTCCGCGCGATATCCTCAAGGCGACTCGGCTGTGCGTTGCCGGCGATAAATATCTCGCCGAGGGCTCGGGGGTGAACCGCTGCAAGGATGAAGATATCGGTGAGGTCGTCGACATGAATCAGGTGGTAGAGCCCCTGCCCCTTTCCGAAGAGAGGGAAGATCGGCTTAGACGCCATCTTGAACACCTTGAGGAGTCGTTTATCCCCCGGTCCATAAATAGCCGCCGGTCTCACGATCGCTATCGGGAAGTTGTTCTTAGCCGAAAAGTCGCGGATCCAGAGTTCCGCTTCAGCTTTGGTTCGCTGGTAGATATCCCCTGGATTAAAGCGGTAGTTCTCGTCAGCGGGTGGGTCTTCGATATGCCCGTGAACACCGACCGTTGAGACGTGTACGAAGCGCTTAAAGCTTGGTTGGCCCACAAGAGCATGGGCGAGAAGCTTGGTGCTCTCGATATGAACTTTGTGGTAGGTCTCATCGGTAATCTTAGCCTCGCGGTAGGCCGCTGCAACGTGGATAACGTACTCGACGTCATGAGTCGCCTTTGCAATTACGGTTGGATCGAATACATCACCACGAATCCATTCGATATCGAGCCCCT
>JALRCK010000212.1:0-240 GCA_023262305.1 Deltaproteobacteria bacterium | reverse complement strand
GGCCTTGAAAAGGCTTAAGGTTTGAGCTTGCCCGCGCGATAGCGCGCACCCGCGCGCCTTGGGCGACTAATTTCTTTACAAGCACGGTTCCCGTGTATCCGGAAGCCCCTGTTACAAGGACAAGGGAGCCGGCTGGGAAGGTAGGTCGGTCAGTGGTCATGTTTAGAAGTTGAACTTGGCGGCGAGCTCGACCATAGGGTCATTAATCACTATCGAACGCTCGTTAAACACCGCTTGCTC
>JALRCK010000211.1:414-5054 GCA_023262305.1 Deltaproteobacteria bacterium | reverse complement strand
AAGAACCACCCTGTTCCTGGTGGCTCCAACATCTTGAGAACGGTGTCGTTTACCTCGGCGTAGGTTACCGGGGGCTCATGCTTTGAATCGTGTTCTGTATGTGTGTGTTCCATAGTCCCAAAGATTTCAAAAACTAAGCCTTGTAACGAATGTCATTGAGGTAGCTCACAGCCGGCTGCGTATTGAGGTGGTGATCAAGCACCTTGTACGCGCGCTCATGCTTCGCAGCCTTGCTAACCTTGCTGTTCGGATCCTTGAGGTTTCCGAAGGTAATCGCCTGCGTTGGGCATGTCTGCACACACGCCGGCGTGATATCCCCATCCTCAACGAGGCGCCCGAGGTCCTTGGCAATATCCTTAGCCTCAGCGATACGCTGAACACAGAAGGTACATTTCTCCATGACTCCCACAGTTCTCTTCGTAACATCTGGGTTAACCTGCCAATCGAGAAGCTCAGGCCACTCGTACTGGAACCAGTTGAAGCGACGAACTTTGTATGAGCAGTTGTTCGAGCAGTACCGTGTACCCACGCAACGATTGTAGACCATCGCGTTTACACCTTCTTCGTTGTGGTAGGTCGCGTACACTGGGCAAACCGGCTCACACGGAGCGTTTTGACAGTGCTGACACATCATCGGAAGGAAACTAACCTTAAGCTCTTCACCACCATCCTCGGTCTTAATCGAGTCGTAGTATCGCTCAATTCGAATCCATGCCATCTCCCGCCCCTGGCTGACAATCTTCTTACCAACGACCGGGATATTGTTCTCTGCCTGACAAGCGATCACGCACGCCGAACATCCTGTGCACGCAGCTAGATCGAGTGCGAGCCCCCACTCATATACGGGGTGCTCACGCTGTTCGTACATCTGCTTCGGCTCGTGGTGTCCACCGTGGTCGGATCCGTGCGCACCACCGTGATCGCCACCATGAGCGTGAGCCATCGCGCCAGCAGCACCACCGATGATAGTTGTGCGAGCAAGCTCGCGATCCATCTGATCTGAGAAGTCCTGAACTGTAACTAAGTTGCCGCTTCCAAGTCCACGAACGACCTTGACCGCAGAGCCTGAGAAAGGCAGCGCGCCAACTCCGGTGGCAATCGTCTTTGGAAGGAGTGAATACGCACTTCCATCTCCAGCAACTTTTGCATACCGACCGTATGCAGTGTGTCCTTGTCCAAGAGGAACAGCAACGAGCCCTTCATGAACGTGCTCTGTTACATACGCCGGTACGTGAACCTCTCCATCGTCCGTGCGAAGGATTACAGCATCGCCCTGCTTCAAACCGAACCTCTTCGCGGTGTTCGGATGAATCTCCGCCCACGCTCCCCATACAGCTTGGGTGATCGGATCAGCCAACTCCTGCATCCAAGGCTTATTCGCCGCGCGACCATCGAAAGTCTTAACGGAAGGATACGGATAGAGTGTAAGCTCATCATCATGAAGGTGCGGCTTCGAGATCCCAAACGACAACGAGAAGATCGATGGGTTGATGGTTGGCTTGGCTCCACTACCAGAACCGGTTGATGGAAAGTAGCCACCCTTCTCGAGGCTCGACATCCAAAACTTCTCGGTATCGGTGCCCGCTTGAGCTGCGGTCGCCTTCAAGAAGTTAGCCTTAACAAACTTATCGAATCCTGTGATATCCTCCGAAACAACCGGCTTGCTTGCGTTCGAAGCGATCGTGATCAGAACATCGCCAACACTTTGCGTGTCAAAAATCGGTCTCATCGAAGGTTGGATCAAGCTTATCGAATCAGTCGTTGGACGTGTGTATCCCCAATCCTCAAGCCCTGTGTGTAGTGGAAGGATGTAGTCAGCAAGTTGAGCTGTTTCATCCAGGAAGCTTGAGAAGGCAACAACGAGTCCAGCCTTCTTGTTACTATCTCCACCCTTAATGCCAACCTGGTTTACGGCGAAATCGTACCCGAAGCTCGCTGGGAACGTGAACGCCGGATTCGTGCCGTAGGTGAACAGAACGTCGACCTTCCCCTGCTGCATGTCGGTGATAGTGGACGCGAGGTCAGACGCTGAAGAGCGGGGAACCGCCATCTGGGCGATGTTAACCGTCTTTCCAACGTTGCCGAGCATCACATTCAAGATATTAACGGCAACTTGAAGTGGCAGCGGATTAACTGTGTTAGCTGCAGCTCCACCGGCGAGCACGAGTGATGACCCGGCATCGGCGAGATACTCGGTGATCAAGAGCAGCTTCTCTTTTGAAACGCCCGTCTCCTCTTCTACCGCCTCAGCCGTGATGCCTTTGGTGAGCTCTTTGATATTTGAGAGCGTATCGCCGGCAAGTCCCTGCACTCGTCCGCGCTGAATCAACTCTCCGATGATGAACAATGCAACTCTAACCTCAGAGCCTGGGTTCGATTTAAGCCAGAGGTCCGCATTGGCTCCCGTGAGGGAGAGTCGTGGCTCGATGTGTACTAAGCGAAGAGGCGATTCAGAACGGCGCGAATCTGCCCACTGCCGAGCATATCCAACTGGGTTGACAAAGGTCTCAAGGAAGTCAGCGCCGAAGTTAACGACGACATCCGCCTTCTCGATGTTGTATGTTGGAATTCCGTATGTGCCATACACAAGCTCTGAGGCCTTCGCGACCGCAACCGGCTGCATAGGGTCCCAAACAACCTGAGAGAATCCAAGCTGCGATGTCCACGGCTGCAAGAGATCCGATAGCGCGGCGTTTGTCTCACCGCTTATCAACACCTTCTTGTTGGTGGCATTCGTGAGAGCTTCATTTATCTTGCCGTACACCTCATCCCACGTTGTCGGCTCAAACACCGGTCCCTGGGGAGTCATGCTCTTCTTCTTGAGCGGCTGACGAATGCGGTCCGCATCGTAGAGCGACTGCAGCGTTGACTGTCCCAAAGCACACAAGCTGCCGCGATTTACTGGGCTATTTGGATTACCCTCGACCTTTACAGCACGCCCCTCTCGAGTCCTTACGCGCAAACCACATCCAGCCGAGCACTCTGTGCACGTTGAGCTGTACCAAACCGAAACTCCGGGGATCTGCTCAGGGTCTGCCTTAACGTACGGAAGGATTTCCTGCTTAGCAGGTGACGCACACGCTGCTGCACCTACCGCTGATGTTGCGCCGAGGACCTGCAGGAAGCGACGACGGGTTATGTTCACAAGCCCCTCTCCGCTTCCGCCTTCCGCCTGCTTGCGGTTGCCATTCAGCTGAACCAATTCGCCTTTCATCTTCGACCTCAATAAAACTCGTGAACAGTTTCTCTGCTTTACCTGTGACCGTGGCACACTAGGCAATCAATGCTCGCACCACGTTGGCGGTGACAATCGATACACCAGCCCATCTTCATCGATGAAACTCGCTCGACCTTCTCCATCTCTGGAATCTGTCCGTGACACTCCTGACAAGAAACTCCAGCTTTAACGTGCCGCTTGTGGTTAAACTTTAAGTAATCGGGCATTACATGCACCTTGACCCATGGGATCGGCTGCCCGTTCTTGTAGTACTCCTTGAGCTTTTCAATGTCTTTCTTGCCCTGCTCTGACTTGCCGGCAACGAGAGCACCGTGACAGCCCATACATGTCTCGACCTCCGGAATCGCTGCATACGATGCCTTCGCGACTGACCAGTGGCAGTACTGGCACTCCATCTTGTTCTGTTGAACGTGGATTACGTGACTGAAATTTATCGGCTGCTGTGGCTTGTAGCCTCGAGCGCGCTCTGGTGGACCGAAATAGTGAAAGTGATCCCAAATATTGAGATCCCACAACGCGGCCTGACCATCATTGTAAACTCCGGTGCGAACTCCAGTCGCGGGATATTGTGAGGATTGGTCCGCTCCACTTTGAGCGACAGCGGAGGTGGCTACACCCCCTCCTTTCAATCCAACGAAGAGAGCCGCCACTGTCACGACACAGGCTCCCACGAATGCGAATCTGATTTTGTTTATCATGGATGAAGCAGATACTCGGGAGAGTCGACTTTCACACCACTTGGAGAACCCCAAGCCGGTGTTTGACGATCACCCGCAACACAAAAAAGGTGAAGCCATGTACCAAGGCTTTGAGGTACTACTTACGAGACGAAGTACTAGACCTAACGGCCTAGAACTTTTAACAAATGGCGTCTCGGTTGTATCTTTTGATAAACCTTGGGCAAATCTTCGGGCTAAGATTTAGATCGAAATGAGAAATATTGAAATATCCCTTCACGCGTTAACACTGTTTGAAAATGAACTATTATTCAGCTATAAGTCCTGTACTCGGCTTCGGCAGGCGGCGCGACCCAAACCCCGCCCTTTAAACCGAAATATCCCACACGACCCAAACGGGCGAGTTGCTGTACCATAGCATCAGGGACACCTCTACACCTCGGACCCCTCGAGCTTGCCCTTTTGGATAACGATATGCCTCACTACCACAACAAAAATTTTATCAACGGCGAGTGGCGAGAATCAGCTTCAGGAGAAACATTCCCGGTTATCAACCCTGCCAGTGGTGAAACGCTCTCCACGGTCCCCTCGCTCACGCCTCGCGATATCGAAGACACAATCCTCAGTGCCCATGCCTCACTGAGAGGCTGGAGCGAGCTTTCTGCTCGAAAACGCTCAGATATTTTGCTGTCCATCGCTCAAGCTCTCACGGCGAAAACGGAAGA
>JALRCK010000211.1:0-404 GCA_023262305.1 Deltaproteobacteria bacterium | reverse complement strand
TCTCGCGCGCCTCATAACGGCGGAACAGGGCAAACCTCTCGCAGAGTCACGAGGCGAGGTCGCCTACTCCGCGAGCTACTTCCGCTGGTTCTCCGAGGAAGCCGTTCGAGTCAACGGCGACATCATTCCAGCAGACTCCCCATTAAAAAGGATCTTCGTCTTAAAACAACCCATCGGTGTTGTGGCTGCGATAACGCCGTGGAACTTTCCGATCGCGATGCTTGCCCGCAAGATGGCGGCCGCGCTCGCCGCGGGATGCACATTCATCGCGAAACCAGCCCCTGAGACGCCCCTCTCAGCCCTTGCTCTTGCCGAGATATGTGCTGCGTCAGGTGTTCCTGCCGGAGTGGTGAACGTGATCACCGGGAATGCAGAGATGATTGGAGAGCATCTGATGAGATCTC
>JALRCK010000210.1 GCA_023262305.1 Deltaproteobacteria bacterium | reverse complement strand
GCTGGTGGTGCTGTCACGGCACCACCCGTTACGGAGATGAGGGATCGAGCTCCTGTCGTAGCATTGACTACCTCACACTTGAAGCCAGGCGGCTGCGCCAGGACGGTATTGAAGTCGCGAATCGCTGATCCTGCAGTGCATTCTGCTGGTCGTTTATTTACAGTGAAGGAATTTTGACAACTTGAACTCGCGTAGCCGGGACTCGACGGAGTGAAATACGCCGTCACGAGATAATCCTTCTTGGCATCCAGGAGCACACCCGAATTAACGGTGGTTGAATCGATAGAGTAGGTAAACGTTCCGCCGACGGCCGCTCCGGTCGCTAGGTCGAACCCCTGCCCACTGAATACGGCTCCAGACCCATAGGTAACATCGCTGACAGTAAGGCTGCAGTAGGTCGTCTTCTGAGACGGCGATTTCACGACCACACTCCCGCTGCATGTCGAGAATTTGTAGTTCGGGTTATCGGGGGTAAAGGTACCGACTATCGAGTGAGTGCCGAGCGGCAGCGCGGTTAAATCGTAGACAACGGCTGTACCCTCCTTGAAGTCAAAGGTGCCGTTGAGAGGTGTGGTAGTCCCGTTGATGTACCCTCTGCCGCCGAAGTCGATAACGGTGCCAAGGTCTACGCTCTGACCCGTCAGACCGGTGAGCGTACACGATGATAGCGCCTGAGTAATCGATAGGGTTCCGTTATTCACTTTAAAGGTATAATTAGAGTTGGATGGTGGTGCTACCGTTATCGGGTATGTCGTGTTGGCAAGAGCGCCCATCGTCGCTGTTGTGGTGGGAACTCTAGTCCCAAAGAGTCCGTCCTTGGTATCAGGGCTGACCAAGGGATCTACGGTAAAGTCAGCCTTCGTAAAGATCGGAATGCTCTGCCCGTAACCAACTGATGCACTGTTTACCCAAACATTGATCAGTTTCGGGGAAACGTTAAACACACCCGAGCATGTAGAGCCTGAATACCCACCCAAGGATGGAATGAAGGTGGCGGTGACTACGTATCCACTCTTCGCGGGGAGCGTGCTACCCGGTGTGAAGGGTAGTCCGCCGACAGTGTACTGGAAGGTCCCTCCCACCGCTGTTCGTGTGGTGTTATCGTATCCACCTGTCGAGAATGTCACACCGGTGCCGTAGGTAAGCGCACCAGCACTGACCGTGCAGTATGTTGCCTTCAGCGGCGCCTCTGTCACCGTTATCGTGCCGCCACATTGTGACGGCTTGTAACCGACGTTGCCTGGGGTGAAATCCGCCGTGATCGCGTGAGTGCCAACGGGGAACGTGCTTCCATCAGTTACGATCGTGCCGCCCTGCTTGTACACAAAAGTCCCCCCGAGCGGCGTGGTCGTTCCAGCGATATACCCTACTCCGCCAAAACTTACAGGATTTCCAGACTGCACCGTTTGAGAGGGTATTTGGCAACTAGAGTCAACGGCCGTGACAGTGACATTGCCAGGGACAATCTGGATCGCATAGTTGGTTGAGGTGGGATTGGCTGAGAATCCTACCGGGTAATCACCTGGCGCAGCGTTTTGTGCGGGAGGATCTGCCACGGTACCTCCCGTGATCCCACTGGTGACGATGGTACCACCGACTCGACACACAAACCCTAGAGGCTGTGAGAGCACCGTGTTGTAAGGACGGGTAGCTGAGTCCACGGTGCAGATCGCTGAGCTTGCATCGATTGTTATGGAGCCTGTACATGTCGAGCCAGCATACCCCCATTCGGATGGCGTGAAGCTAGCGACTACCGGGTAGGTCTTACCAGCATCAAGTATCAGATCGGCGGATGGCGTTTTTCCGTCGATCGTGTAGGTGTACGAGCCGTTGACCGTGATGAAGCTAAACTTTGCGTCGTATCCTCGTACGCTTACCAAACCAGTTGCTCCGGAACCGAAAGAGCCATTGTTAGCGGTTACGGTACATCCCGTTTTCTTAGGCTCGACGAACACGGAGGTCGTACACGTTGAGACCTGGTAAAGAGATAGATCATCTGGCGTAAAGGTAGCCGTGAAGATGGACTCGCCGAGGGGAAGCATGTAGGAGGGTACACTGACATCATAAGTGATCCGACCCGGAACCCCCGACCCCCTGGCATTCAGATGCGACGAATCCAAATAAAAGCCCAGTTCTCTTGTTCCAAGATCCGGCCAGAAGCAGCTAGTGGGTAATTTAACATCTGGCTTACAAGAGGGCGGCGCGCCGTCGACTGGCGCCCACATGTAGTCATTAGCGCTCCAACTGAGGTCAGGGACAGCAACCGTTACTTTTTCCGGGCATACTGAGAGTGGAACCCCGGCACACCTGCAGGTATTACTGGTCGGGATGTCATATACTTGAGAGTTAATAGCTGCACACAGTGTCGAGCACCATGGACCATAAAAGCTCCAATGCATCGTGAAGTTCGAAGAATACGAACACGAGCACGTCGGACACGGCGGTCCATCGACTTCTTTGTCAACCGGACACTTGACTCCTCCGCACTTAGCTGGTGTTAGAGTTGTGTATCTCTCCGTATACTTTTGACCACAGACTGGGGGATTTGGATCCGTAGTCATGCTGCACGTTGCGTCTGTTTTTGGAACGGTCTCGATGATTGCGCACTCCCCTCCCGGTTGAGCCGTGCAACCCCACCGTTCGCACACAACCCCCTCGATTACCTTGTCTCTAGTCGAGCAATTGACAATAGCTCCGGGTTGGCAAGTTCCGGAGCCGTTGCATTTGCTTGGAGCTTGGCACCCCGCTCCGGGCTGACACACCGTACCACTTGGCTCGTCATGCCTGCCGGCAGTGCAACTCCCAACTCCATTAGGATCCCCTTTGCAGATCTCTTGGGAGTATTGGCAGCTTGTGACGTCGGTTTTCGGTCCACACGAACCCTCTAGCGGGATAAAATTCGATCCAATCTGACATCCACCTGCGAGACCGAAGCCTTCCGCGCTCTGCGCCTGAGGTTGTGGTTGTGCTGCGGGTGCAGCTCGTGCTACGGCCGCATAATGGTGGCCGCCAACAAAAAGGATAGCAAGCGCAAGGGAGAGCGCCGATATAAAGGTCAGGAGAGCTGAGGTTTTCTTAACGCTCATGTATCATGCATCCTACCGCGCTCAAACGAGCGAAAGGTGGCTAACTATCTACATCGTAGAAGATGCTAACCCCTTGCCGGTGGACCCACCCTGTAGCATCGAGTCGGTCTGGGGCCGCAGAAACTTTAGAGATTGGCGCACTCCCTTCAAAACTTCCGAAAGACCATTTGAAAGTCGAGTTAGAGGGTTAAACCTTTGAAATCGCGGCCTTGCCATCCCGGCGATACGCAACCTATCACGTTCAAACACGATACGGGGCCCAACAGGAGCCCGGGCGAGCGGGTTTTAAGAGCTAAACCCGCATTCCGTTTAGGGAGACCTGCGTTCTGCCTCTCCCTCGCGCAAGTCCACCAAGTGTTGCCCCTAAACCTTTCAGTACAACAGGATACCTTTCACAGCTTCACGGACATCAATCGAGCGCTATGTTATCCAACAAACGCACCCCATCGATCTTAACAACGACGAGTATGCGGCACGGGTCCGTTACATCCCCGACCCGCTCAAGGGTATCCTCTCTCACCACAGCGATGTAATCGATCGTCGCTCCTGAAACATCTTGAACCGATGAGGTAACGATCTCCTCGAGCTTGGCGCCCGAGATCTCTCCCTTCCGGAAAGCTGCTTGTGCAGCGAATAGACCTCGACTGATCGCGAGCGAATTTCGACGTCCCTCCGGGCTCAATCGAACATTTCGCGAACTGAGCGCGAGTCCATCACTATCTCGAACGAGCGATCCTCGAACGATCTCGATATCCATCTGAAGATCTCTCACCATCTGCTCGATGAGCCGGAGCTGCTGAAAGTCCTTCTCGCCAAAGATAGCAACATCTGGCGACACGGCATTGAAGAGCACCGTAACGACCGTTGCGACCCCTGCAAAGTGCCCGGGTCGAAGCGCCCCCTCGAAGGGCTTCGATATCTCGTTGACCGTTACCGTGGTCTGGTAACCCTGGGGATACATCTCAGAGACGTGCGGGGCAAAGAGGAGATCTACCCCTTCATGCTCAAGGAGCTCTTTATCCCTGTCGAGGTTAATAATGTATGCCTCGTAATCCTTCGGGTCGTTGAACTGAGTTGGGTTCACAAAGATCGAACACACCCTGATATCGGAGTACTGACGCAGAGTACGCGCAAGGGAGAGGTGTCCCTCATGGAGCGCCCCCATGGTTGGGACAAAACCAACCCGCCTTCCAGCGGCTTTATGAGCCTTAATCTCCGCCCGTATCTCCCTGATAGTCGTACATGTCTTCATATGCAGGCTCTATAGCGCAATCCTCGGATGGCTGCTAGCCTAACCCACGAAATCGGGCAAACAACGGGACTCATGCGAGCAGATTCAGCCTACATGTCAGATAAAGTACGTACCTCAGATAATTCCCAGGTCTCGCGCAATCCGAGGCGAACGTTCGCATCTTTGGCAACTCGCGCCAGCGCTGTGCTGCTCCTTGCTCTCATCTCAGCATGCGCATCCACAACGAGCGACCCCTCACCTGATTCCGACGTCAAGGAGATCAAACCCAAGGACGCCATCGAGGATGAGAGCGGTCCCGAGGCCGATATCTTCGCCGAAGGCAAGCGGCTCTACCAGGCAGAAATGTACTCGCTCGCGCGCAATTCGTTTGAGTCGATCAGGGATCGATTCGCTCTTGGAGCCTACGGAAACTACTCTCAGGTGAAGATCGCGGACACCTACTACTTCAACAACGAGTATAATGAGGCCGCCAAATTTTACGAGGGGTACCTCAAGAGCTACCCGAGCAGCCCAGATGCACCGTACGTCGAGCTGCAAGCAGCGCGAGCACACGTACATTCAGCCAACGGCACCGGCCGGGACCGGCAACCACTTGAGCGCGCCCTCGCCATCTATGATGAGATGGTAAAGAAGTACGCTGGCACTGCGTATGCAGTGGCGGCTGAACATGAGCGAGGCCCACTCGTTGAACAGCTCGCCGCGTACGACCAACTGATCA
>JALRCK010000020.1 GCA_023262305.1 Deltaproteobacteria bacterium | reverse complement strand
TAAGGTTCGTGTTGCAGAGTCCTTTGACGCTACCGTAGCACTTTCCAGAGTCAGGAACCTCAGCGCAAAATTTTGTGCGTGGGTTAACCACGAAATACACAGTTGGAGACCCAGTGTTTTTAATGGCCCGGCGCTTCATAGCGATGGTCGAGTTAGTACAACGGAATCTTCCTCCTGCGTGTCCGTGAGCTGTTGCCCATGGACATGTAGCAAGAAGATTGTCTTGAGAATCATAGATCTTGGTGGTCCCACGGGTGTAGGACTTGTTCATGATCAGGGTAGGCTGCTTGCGGAACCCTACCAGGGTAGTTCCGGGACCACCAGATCGCAACGGCGCCGCGTTTTTGTAGATGAAGTTTCGAGAAGGGAGCTTCTCAACGGTGGTGCATGACGCAATGCTCTGAGCGTTAGCGACAACCGTGAACGATAGGCTGGTTATTGTTGTGCACAGAGCGAGTACAAATTTTTTCACAGGACCTCTCCGGTAAATTCAAAGCGTTTATTCGGGTGACTTTAGAGTCGTGTTGATGACATGCTTATCTTGAGTCTCAAGAGAAAACTGCTCTCCTGGTATCCGCTAAAACAACGACGGACTCGACCCTTCCCTAGTGTAGTTATTTTTTAGCCTCGTGCACCACCTTTTCGGGTGAAAAACTGAAAAAATAATTCCTCTGCCTCGTATCGGAAAAGTCCAGCGCCTAGAGGCGTTTAGTTTGACCCAAGACCTCAGTTTTTAGCACCGTTTTGGCGCGAGTGACATCTAAAGGGCCGCTGACCAAGGACCTCAGTGCCGCGCCCCTTGAGAGAACGCGGCACGTTACGGGGGCACGTTGATGGGGTACGTTCACCACGTTGCCGTGCGAGGCTCCCATTTCCCAGGACCTCCTCGCTTTGTCATCGCCACATGCTCCTTATTGTTGAGCCGTAGTGGCTGGTGTGGATTGTATCGTCTCAGGATTTATCCATGGACGTTGCTTGTTCACGCCGAGTCTCGTTGCGAATTTTTCCTGAATCACAAACTCCGGGGGGATCATGTTACGTCCCTCAAGCCATAGGTAGATGTGCTCAGCGGCCATCCGGTGAGCGATCTCGTTGGGGTGGCGGTCAACGCCTGGAATAACCTGGAGGTGCTCAAGAGGGATGCCTTGATAGATATCTGAGACGTCAAGGATCGGCACAGAGAGCGAGGTCATCAGATCCTTCACCTTGGCGTGAATCGGATAGAAGGGATAGTTCGCGTCCATCGCTATGCCAAAGAGAGGGAATACTACTGAGACGATCGGCGTGTTTGATTCCTTTGCCAGAGCAACAAGCCGCCCCATCGATTCCGTGAACGGCTTCCACGTTTTATCGTCTGTGAAGAGCTGTGTGAAATAATCGATATACGCCTGATGAGTTTGGGAGTTGTGGAGTCGTGTGAGAATGAAGCCCAGGGTCTTCCAGTGTTTAGCGATCTTCCTGACGGACCCTTTGAGCTTCAGGGGGCCGAAGCGATCCTTCATGTTCTCGGTCAATCCGGATGGGCGATGAGCTTTTATCTCAGGATCGTTTAGGGTTATCTGCAAGATGATGAGGTCTGCACCCTCTGCTATCGCCTGTTTTGTAGTGTCGATCTCGTGAGATGTTGAATACGCGGGTACCCCGTAGTTGATTACCTCCACATTGCGAGGGCTGCCGTTCACCTTGAGCATCTGCTGGAGCTTATACGAGAAGGTGTCAGTGAACTGCATAAAAGGGGCAAAGGTGAAGGAGTCTCCTATGACTGCGACTCGATACGTGCCAGCGGGCTTTTTCGGATTGTACGGGTAGTTCTGCATCGTAGGCGCGCCCGGGGAGCGGAAGTAGAACACGGGGCGGTCACTCCACTTGGGACCTTGTGGTTTCGAGGGCACAAAGAGTCTCACGCCACCCTCTACAACGCCGAGAGCTACTATGGTGCCGAAGAGGGTGGTGGCGAGGGTTATCAGAACGGACTTAAGTGAGCTCATGCCTTCTCCTGCACAATAACGGCTCCGGTATTTGCTGACAGAACTCGCGATTGCACCTCATCGTAGAGTGCTGATAGTTGAGTTTCAAAAGCTGAAAGGGTGTAAAGCCTCTCGGCGCGCTTCTGAGCATGCTCTCCGATTCGGTGACGAAGAGTTGGATCGTCCAGGAGGGTATGAAGCCCCTGAGCGAATCCAGCAGTTTCACAAGGGGCAAGCACAGCAATCTCCTCATCAAGCACCTGGCGATGAGTCGGCAGGTCGGTAGCAAGGAGCGCTTTCCCCGAGTGGAGGTATGAGTAGATCTTCATCGGGGTGTTGTTGCCCTTAATGCGGGGCGATACCAAGATATCAGCCGCGGTAAGATAGTCTTTTAGATCTGCCACGGGACGGGGCCCCAAGAAGGATAGCTGCTCTTCGCATCCCAGTCGTTTCGCTTTCCCTCGATAGAGCTCGATAGATTCGTTGGTGCCCCCAATGATGACGAGGTGGGGACATGACTCGTGAGTTCTGACCCGGGCGAAGGATTCAATCAAGAGGTCGATTCCCTGGTAGCTTTCGAGGTTGCCTACATAGAGCACAACTGGTTGGGTAGACCGCAGGCTGAGACCGAGAACCATATTTCGTTCCGTGTTCTCTCCTTGGGAAGCTGGTAAGAGAGACACATCCCTGAGGAGAACGGTGTGGGGTGACCCGTGTTGTGAGGCGATCGCAGAGAGTGCGTCACACACAGGGGCAACCGCGACGCTCCCTCGAACAGCAATCCCTTCGAGGCGGCTCATGACCGGGTGGAGAGGTTTGCACCACCACCACTTCTCGGTAACCTGCAGAGAGAGAGATGAATCCATGTCGTAGATGTAGGGGATCCCCCAGATCTTTTTGATGAGCCACGCGATAAACACAGATTCCTCAACGGCATGGAGCACGGCGTACTGCTGGGCTCGGCTTTGTATGACGAGACGGAGAGCCGCTATCAGGAAAATAATGTCGCAAAGGAGCTTCTTGAACGAGATCCCTGGGCGAATATCGCGCAGCCAGGGTGGGCTCCAGATGCGATGAATAGTGACGCCGGGTATCGATATGTTCTCTCCCTCCGCATAGCACACCAGGTCTATGTGCGGGGTAGATGCGCCATGAGTTGATAGCTTCTTGGTCAGAGTTTCCAGCGCAATTCGAACCGCGATGGGAGTGCCTCGCTCTTGATAGAATGGCTGTGGCGCAAGAAATAGGATCTTCATCTTAGCGCCTTCCAAAGAGAGAGTTCTTGACTCGAGCGATGTTGTCGCGCACAAAAAATCGCAGGGAGCGTCGTTGGCAATTGAGCCACAGGAGTGCATACCCGACGTTGGAGAGGGTCAGGTGGAGCACATAGCTACGAAGCTTCGGGAGGTGGCAGAACATGTGAGTGAACATGTGAATCTCTGTCTTCACAAACTGCTTGCCGGATTGTCTCGGGAATCGGAATCCGTGGGGACCGTATGCGGGAACGGGCTTGCCTTGCCGTCGCAGCGTTTCAATGACGCGGAAGGCTCGCCACCGCTTCTCGGTGCCCATCATGCGGTTGCACGCAAGCGCCTCTTTGCGAGTCACGTGCTCATTAATGATCGCGCCATCAGCAACCGCGTTGTCGGTAGCTACCTTGCCTCGCTCTGTTCGTACCAGACCGAAGCTCCATCCCTTGTAGAAATCCACGCCACTGTGCGGAGGGGCCATCCATGGGTCACCGACAGCGATGTCCGCGAACTCGGCACTTGCATCAAAGCAGGTGAGGCACCGCGCCGGGGTGTAGAGGCGATAGACGATGTTGATGATCTCCATGGAAGATGGTCGGTAGCCCTGCTTTTCGCCGAAATACACCGGATACAGTGAGCCGTCCTTCATCTCAAGGTGCGGTGTTCCAGGGTGTTTACCTACCCGGGAGATATACTTGGTTGCGCTCTTGGTCTTATCACCAAGGCTGCCCCAAATGATACGCAGGGCCTCGTGTTCAACCGCTGCGTGGCAAAAGAGTCCGATGGTGAGAACAACACGCTCCTTGAGGCGTTGATCGAGATCAGCAGCTTTTGTGAATCCGTGGATCTGACACGGAAGCCCCACGAGGGCGTAGCGACCTGGAATATCTCGAATCTCGCCGAAGACTGAGTTTGTCGGGCAGATCGCATACTTTGATTTCATGGCCGAAACTATCTCAGCTTCGGTGCGGGCTACGATCGGCTTTCCCTTCCACAGTTGTTTGTCGTCTGACACGATCACAACGGCTCCATCGATCTCTTTGCGACGAAGCATGTTGAGGAGGATTCCGGTGACGAGCCCGCCCGATGTCGAACGCTCACGGATAATCGGATCCGTAGAATATGAGATGAACGAGTCGATAAAGTGTCCGTGCGTGGAGGTAACGTCTGCCTCTACGCCAAGCGTATTTTTGTAGGCTTCTTTGAGGTCAAACTCATCTCCCGGGCAGACTTTGACGCACAGGTCGCAGTCTGTGCATGCCGAGAGGTTGTGGACGGCAGGATAATCTTCCTTATCGAGACCGAGCACCCCTGTCGGGCAGATACCAACGCATGAGCCACAGCGATGGCATAACCCTCCATCGATGATCTTAGCGAGTCCTCTTAAGGCACGAGGAGTTCGGTCCTCTCGGTCTGCCGGCCACTCCAGCGGGTCGACAAATCGTCCACCCTCTCGAAGTGGGATGTAGGGCAATTCCTCTGGGAGCACCTTGAGTGACGAGGGCTTGGCGCGTCGCGGCGTCTCGAGGTTCTCTCCAGAGGTATTCGCTGCCGACGACATTGATTACTCCGCTCGTACAAACTTCGCCACTACGGGCGATCCAAGGAGGCGAGTAATGCCGAGAAAACGGGGTGGCGCCTCAAGGTTCTTTGAGACCGGAATGCTCTTGAGCAAGCGATGAAGGGCCATCGGCCATACAAAGAGCTTGTAGTTCCGCTCAAGTTTGAATCCGTGCTTTTTGAATTCCCTTTCCAGCTCCCATGTTGAGAACATCCGATACGTTCTCGTGTTCCCTTCGATCTTTCGCTTGAGGAAGAAAAACAGCGGGGTGAAGATGTTAACGCTCAGCCATACGGGGTAGTCGATGATGACCGCATGTTCAGAAACCCTACAGAGCTCGGACACGAGTGTGCGCCAATTGGCACAGTGGCTGATCAATCGAAAGCTCGTTGTGAGGGCGAATGATTTGTCGTGATAGGGCAGGTCGATCAGGTTGCCGGTCTTGAAAGAGATCGTGCCACTCTCAATGTACGGAGTGAGGCGTTGAGCACACACATGTGAGCTGCCTACTACGGTGACGGAACGATCGTGTTTCGCTAAGGGGATTGCTATCTGCCCGTGACCGCCGCCAACATCGAGCACGGTCGCACAATCGTCGTCGAGCAGCTTGAAGAGCGCTTCCTCTTGCGCTTGGAGCATCCATTGACCAACTGCATTGCCAAACCGAGCAGCGTATTCGTCAGAGGACGCATGAACGTCAGCGTCCTCTCCAGCACCTGGCGGTTTGGTTGTATCTCGGGAGGCCGGGGTGGCAGCCGCCAAGTGTGTCATGGGATCTCCTCACAGAGGGAAAGCTGAGAGCTGCCCCGGAAAGTCTAAAATAGGTTGGGATTATAAAGGCTTATCTCAGATAAAAGCAAGAATAGTGGGTCGAGACGACCCAGGCATTGAGGGGCAGCCGCAGAGGCTCTGTTGATGCTTCAAGGTACTGGAATTACAAGCCTTGGATGCGCCAACAGGGGGAACCCCTAGGCAGCCTCCGGGAAGAGCCTCGGTTTCCGTTTAAGCTTTTGTGGGCATGGGTCGATAACCCTGATGGGTAACTAACGTGAGTGGTAGGAGCGTAGAGCATGGAATTCCCAACCAAAGTCGTCGGTGACAAGGCCTACATAAGAGTAACGAGCGATCTCGACACTGAGACGGCTGGTGAGGCCCTCAGGTCTGCGTTTAATGAGATGTACGATCAGGGCAAACGCACTATCGTTCTCGATCTCTCAGGCGCTCAGATCATTAACAGTTACGGCATCGGGAAAGTGTTGATGTGCTACAAGCGGCTCAAAGCTGAAAATGGCGTACTCATGGTGAAGCCGCTTGATGGATTTGTGAAAGAGACGTTCGAGCTTTTGATGTTAGATAAGTTGCTTCCTATTGATGATTCGTAAGAGTGGCGCATAAGCCGCTGCGGAGTCATGGAGAAGAGGTGTATCGGAGCATAAGAGAGAGATGAGCGTCGGGGTTAACCCACCTAGCATATTGTTAGCTGACGGCGATGAACAGAGCCGGGAGATGTTCGGCACCTTCTTCGAGGGACGGGGATGGGTGTACGATGTGGTTCCTGACAGCTCCTCGATGGTGGGGGCTTTAGAGAAGGGCACATACGATATCGTTATAGCTGATGTTGAGCTTTCGGGTCCTGACGCTACGCACTTCCTCACAGACATTCTCGACAAGCACCCGTCTCAGCCGATCATCGCGGTGAGCCCAAATCCAACCTACGAGAACGTGCTCAGGGTTTTCAGGAGTGGGGCAACGGATCTTCTCGCGCGCCCGATCGACTTCTCTTGGCTGGAGCGAGTTGTGCAACAGATAGTGTTCTCTCGCCGAAACGACGAACGGGAGAGAGCTACCTATCGATTTGTGACGAAAGAGCAAGCAGAGATGCGTTTCTCGTCGGCTGATTTGGCGCAACTCGCCTCAATATCGCTCCCCTTGGTGGGGCGCTTAGCACAGAGCGGCATGCTCTCGCACACCGACGCGCTCAAGATTCGCCTGGCTGTGCAGGAGGCGGTATTGAATGGCTTAGAGCATGGGAATTTAGAGCTCGATTCGCAGTGGAAGGAGGAACTCTCTGCCGATGGGCGAGACAAGTTCTCGTCCATGCGCAAAAAGCGATTGGCAGATCGTGCCTACGCTGATCGTTCTGTCACGGTCAAGCTTGTGTACGGTGATGGGCGACTTGAGATAACCGTTCGCGATGAAGGCAAGGGCTTTCTAAACGCGAGAGGTGTCTCTGATGGTTGTAAGGTTGATTCTCTCTCCTGTTCAGGCAGGGGATTGGCGTTGATGTCCAGTGCTGTTGATGAAGTGCAGTTCGGTGAAAACGGTTCCGAAGTAACCATGATTAAGCGGTTGCATGAGCGAAAAAGCACGGAGGATTATGGCTCTTAAATTTCGGCTCAAAGGATTGGCCGAGACCTTTGTTGATTCGATTACATGCCCATGTTGCGGAGTGGTGGGCGTAGATGATCAAAACTTTACCACGGAGCTTACCAAGGTGACCTACCAAGGCATCATCGTGGTGGTTCAGTGCAGAGAATGTAAGGAGATCTTTGTTCCGCCATCTCAGCGATTGGGAGTCATAGATAACGAAGCCCTACGAGGTGCGGTTGAGAAGGATAGCTGCGACAGTGGCGAGGCGATCCTCAACGGTATCACTGCTGTGAAGCTCAGCGCAGAGAAGCTCAACGCTCTTAGAAAGGGCTGCCTACACTAAAAAGCGTGCTTGACCGTAATGCTCAGAGTCTTGCGTGAAAGCTTGCTTAATAGCTTTACTTGGTGACGTCAGCGAGCGAGAGACCGTACTTCTTGAGGGCTCCGGAGAATCCGAGCTTATCAATCGTGCGGAGGATACGAGTCGATACTCGTACACGAACCGTCTTGCCCAATTCCGGGACAAATAACTTCTTCGACTGAAGGTTGGACTCAAACTTATGATGGGTCTTGTTGTTAGCGTGGCTAACTCGATTTCCGTTTTGGTGCGTAACACCTGAGATATCACAACGACGTGCCATAGTACTTCTCGCTAGGTTAAAAAGCTCCGCAAACCTTATATATCTTTCAGTAAATTGTCAAAGGCTGGGGGGGCTGTATTTATCCTCGGTGTCGCCACTGTAACGCTTGGATATGACAGGCTTTTTATCGGCGGCCTAGTACATCCGAAAGCTATGGAGCTTTGGAAGCTTGCCTGCTCCTCCGCCGGCATTGTTCAGCTCTGCGCTCGCCATAAACATGGCTGTCCCGTATTCCACCTTGGCGATGACCTCAAACCATTGCCCCTGACCCCTGAACTTTGAGTTTCCGGTGTCATTCACGCCACATCGGCTCACCAGATCCTGTTGCGGGTTCTGGATTGGTCCCTGCGATCGGCACTGCTCGATACTCTGGGCTAGGTTCGGATCCGTAAGCACCGACGCCAGTACCTCTCGGGAGGCCGCGTTGACGTTGATGTCGATCGTTCGAATCTTTGTCACAAAGGGAAGGAGTCGCTGAATCCGTCCAGGGGAGAAGCCGGGAATAGTAGAGAGCTCATTCGCGAGTGAATCGATCGTGCCCGAGTTGCGAAAGGTTTGTCCATCAGGCAGGGCTTCCTCCATCCCTTGAGGTATCACTCCGTCACCAGGGAAATTGTCTTTATCGCTGTCGAGGTAGTCGATTAGGTTCGCCACGAGTTGAGCCGAGTTCGGTAGGGTCTGCTTCTGTGGGGACTCGTTCATCGCCAACTGTGAGTTGTCGAAATCCAGCTGCTGAAAGAGTCGCAGGAGAATTCCTCTCCAATCGTTGTTGGCGCCGGATGTTGAGTAGGCTTGTAGGATTGGCACCTTGCCATTCATAGAGGCGATGAGGAGAGATACTCTGATGTTCGGCTCGGGGAGGGCGAGAAGCTCTCCGGGGATCTCACGACCATCTACGAATGCCATCCATGCATCCTGTGTAGGGTCATCGAACGCAGTGATGTCGTTTTTAATCAAGAATTGAGCGACATTCACCGCCGACTTCAGAATGTACTCTGCTTTTATGCGCTGCTCAGCCGCGCTGTTGAGTCGCATGGCAACATAGGTTGAATCGGTAAGAGAAAAGAGGATCGCCGATGCCAACGCGACCATAAAGATAACCAAGATGATCGCGAGTCCACGCTCCTGACTCGAATGAGTGCTGGAAGCGGGGTCATGATTGACCGCGGTAGGATGTTCTTTGGTCTGCGATTCGTGGTTCATGGATGTCTCTGGATAGTGTAGTGGGTCTCGTCAGGGTGGGCAATAAACCGTTTTACGGTCATAGAGTGACACTGCTCATGTAAGGTTCTGTCAGGTAGAGGCACAATCTCTTCGGGTTCGCGGTCGCGGACTTACACTGATTTTTTGATGAGGTGCGTCACTATGGCTCTTCAATCCCTACGGGCGTTATTTGTTCAGCAACTTCGATTCATGTACTCGGCGGAGCATCAGCTCTCTAAGACGTTGCCAAAAGTGCTTCAGGGGGTGGCTTCGCAGGAGCTCAAATCCTTGATTCGAGAGTATCAACTCCAGGTCGAAGAGAGGTGTGAGCGCCTCGAGACGATAGCTAAGATCATTACGGAGAATCTGGGGGGCGAGAGGTGTGGGGTCATGGAGGCGTTTGTACGACACGCCAGCGCGCTCTCGGAATTGCGAGGCGAGGAGAAGGTGCTTGACCTTGGTATTATGACAACGCTCCGACAAGTAGGGCATTTTGAGAAGAGTTGCTACGAGATCATTCGGTCGTTTGCCGATGTGCTGGAGGAGGGGGAGGTAGCAAAGACGTTAGAGGGCATGCTGTCCCAAGCGGAGGAGAATGAGCGATCGCTGATCTTGCTCACCGAGGACATGATGGACTCCGCGATTCATGAGACCTCAACGCGCGAGTACGGGGTGTATCGAGTGAGTCCCCGAGATATGGCGTCGTAAGGAGATGATGTGCGAGGAGTAGATTACGTGAGGGGTGTGTTTGGAGACGTCATTCAAGAGATTCAACGGGGTCATGGAAGCCATCAAGGGGCTTTCCTCTCGGCTGCGCTGGAGGTTATCCACGAGTTGGAGTCTCCCCAAAAAGAGGACACGCTCGTAAGGCTTGCAGTGCTTGAGCTTGAGGAGGAGCGTTCGCGCTTAGCTGTCAGCCGTCGGGTCGGGTGATGGTCCACCACGGGTGGCCTCTTTAAGAATAGGTATAGAAGCCTTTACCGCTCTTCTTTCCGAACCAACCGGCCTCAACATACTTGATCAGGAGCGGGCACGGTCGATACTTGTCTTCGCCCAGCTCACGGTGCAACACCTGCAGGATGTAGAGGAGGGTGTCGAGCCCGACAAAATCAGCGAGGGTAAGGGGGCCCATCGGTTGGTTCGTTCCTAACTTCATTGCGGTGCACGAGGAAGATCGCTTCGTTGAGCATCGGGCAGAGGATGCGATTCACCACGAATCCTGGAGCATCGATCGCAAGCACCGTTGTCTTTTGAATCGAAGCGCAGAACTTTTGTAACGTGGTGTAGCTCTCATCGGTAGTTTGGAGCCCGCGGATGAGCTCGACGAGCTTCATGACAGGAACAGGGTTCATGAAGTGAACTCCTAAGACGAGCTCTGGTCTCGAGGTAACCGCTGCGAGTCGGGTGATCGAAATTGAGGAGGTGTTGCTGACGAGGAGAGCACCTTTGGGGAGTACCTGGTCGAGCTGCTTGAACAACGCTGCTTTAGCCTCAAACTGCTCAATGACAGCCTCAATCACGAGGTCGCAGGAGGCGAAGTCCGTGATCGCTTTTGCTGCCGAGAGTCGAGATCGGGTGGCTGCTCGATCCTGTTCGCTCAGGGTGCCTTTTTCGGTCGCTTTTGCGAGGCGGGCGTCTATTCCTGCTAATCCGCGCTCGATGGCTTGTGGTGCGGCGTCCCACAGAATCGTCTTATATCCTGCAGTGGCGACAACTTGCGCGATGCCGGCTCCCATCTGCCCAGCTCCAACAACTCCAACGATTTTTATCTCTCTCATAGGTCCCTCGCTTGGTGTGTCTTATTTGTACATCGGAAATGAAATGTGTCACCATATTGAATCTGCGTATGAAACGAATCTTTGGCCGAGACCTCGCGATTGACCTGGGAACAGCGAACACCCTCATCTATGAGAAGGGGGTCGGCATCCTTTTGAATGAGCCATCAATGGTGGCTCTCAAGGAAGTTAAGGGGAAGCGCACGCCCGTTGCCTTTGGGGCAGAAGCAAAGACGATGCTCGGTAAGACTCCCGAGGGAGTAGAGGTGATTCGCCCAGTGCGCACCGGGGTAATCGCAGACTTTGAGGTTGCGAGCCTGATGGTTCGGCACTTTATCTCCAAGGTTCGGGCCACCTGGTGGTCGATATCTAAACCCCGCGTGATGGTGGGAGTTCCTTGTGGAATTACAGAGGTAGAAAAGCGGGCCATCAGAGAGGCGCTCGATGGGCAAGCTCGTGAGGTTCGGTTGATCGATGAGGCGATGGCTGCGGCGATCGGGTGCGATCTGCCTGTAACGGAGCCGGTCGGAAGTCTCGTCGTTGATATCGGTGGTGGGACTACGGACATCGCCATCATCAGCATGAAGGATATGATCTGGTCCACATCGCTTCGGCAGGGCGGAGATGCCCTCGATGAGGCGATTCTCAACTACATGAGGCGACGACACCATGTGCTGATAGGAGAGGGCACTGCTGAGCAGATCAAGAAATCAATCGGGACGGCGCACTCTGACTACGATCATGAGAGTATGGAGGTCCGAGGACGCTCGCTTATTCACGGCACTCCGATCGCACTTATGGTGAGCGGGCGAGAGGTTCGCGAAGCGATGAGTGAGGTGATAGGATCGATAGTGCTCGCTATTCGGCAAACTCTTGAGAATACGCCTCCTGAATTAGCGGGGGACATTATTCATCGCGGACTCTCCCTTGCTGGAGGAGGCGCCTTGGTGAGAGGTCTCGGCAAGCGCCTCTCCGAGGAGTTGCAGCTTGAAGTTTCGATCCCAGCGGATCCCCTCGGCGTTGTTGCGGAGGGTGCAGGAAAGTGCCTCGATCACAGTGATATATTTGAAGGGGTCTGGCTTCGCTAAGGCGTTGCCCCATTCGTGCCCGTATCCGCTCCGTGCGCCTTCAAGCTCTTAAGGTCGCCTGAGATGATTGCGATGATACCACCGATAGCGCTCGATACGGTAACCGCAAGGAGCCATATCGCTCCGAAGGCAACTGCTTGCTCGTCGCTAACGATGGCTGGTGTACTCGCCAAAAAGTAGGTGTACGCTTGTTCTCGTACGCCGAGTCCGTTCCAACTAATCGGAAGGCTGCAGACGATGTTCACAAAAGGGATGACGAGCAAGAGGGTTGTGAAGGGGATGGAGACCCCCATCCCTGAGGCCATGAGGGAGTGCAGTGATATCTGGGTGAGATGAAAGATAACAGAGATACCGGTAATAATCGCGAGCGTCTTGAGGTCTCGCGGAAAGATCGCCATCACCTGCTGCAGTTTCACACCAATCCGGGAGTGTCGAATGAAGGGGAGCCTCGGCAGTAGCCAAGGACCGATCAACCATCCGGCGGTGCAGCCGATTACCAAGAGGAGTAAAAGCTGAAGAAGGTCCGGAGAAACGCGATCCCTTCCCATAATCGCGCAGGTGGCCAGGGCGATACAGCTTAAGACTATCAATCCGTGAACACGGTCGGCTACTACTGAGGCAATGCCCTCGGTCTTTTTGGGTTGACCGTTAGCTACAAGGATTCCTCGGGCAGCGTCACCTCCGAGCATTCCGAAGCTAAAGCAATTGAGAAACATCCCGATGAAGTAGGCCTTCAGCGCTGTTGGATAGGGTGTCTTGATTCCGCCCGAGTAAGCGATCGTCCACCACTTAAAGGAGCTTAAGAGCTGTCCCATCGTATACCCGACTATCACCAAGATAACCGTCACTGGTGACATGGTCAGAAAAGTAGCCTGAAGGGTCTGGAAGTTTACAGAGCTTAGAACGATCGCCACCATGATGATGCTAAGGGCGAGCTTGAGGAGGGCTTTTGTGTTCATGGTGGTCGCGGTTAGTCGGGCTGGAGGACTATCTCAAATTGATAGCTTTTTTTCAAATTACCGATTTCCTTACATAAAGCTAGGTCTCTCTGGCGAACACGGTTTCTGCTTGCGGGGGTTATATTTGAGCTTTTCGGGGCGCCACATGTGGAAGTAGTATGCTGGGCAGACTCTTGAGAGGTTGAAGTGAATTCGTACCAAGTTAAGAAAAAAAGTTCTCTTCCCCCATGGTTGGAGGAGAACAAGACCGCTGTGGGTATCTTGGGGGGGACCTTTGTGCTCCTCCTCGGAGTGGTCCTGTATGGTCTCCTAACCCGAGAGCCTGTTGTGGTAGGTCCTATTCTCCAAGGGGAGCTCGTCATCGTTATGGGACCGGTTAAGACCTGGGAGGAGGGCTCCACAACTCGTCTCAAAGGTGTCCAGCTCAAGATTAAAAATCGCGGACAAGCCGTTGCTCATGGTGTCGTTGTTTCCGGAGTTGTTCGAGGGCTCCCGGTTATTTTGAAGGGAAAACCTGTGCTCGGGCCGGGTGAGATTGGAGATTACTCTACTACCTTTGAGATGGTGGTTTTAAGCTCTGATTCCATGGATTTTAGAGCCGAGTGCCCTTCGTGTGCGCCGTTTGTGCCGCCCGCGAAGTAATCGGGGCTCTCTCGAAAGAGTATGGCGAGAGCCCTACTAGTATTTCGGCTACAGAAAAGCCCTCATGATGACGCTCTAGGGCACTTTTTGACCGCCACATTCGGTTTTTATGTCTCATCAGCTGGAAAGAGGTCCGGATCCAGCATAGAGTCCCCGCTATGTCATTCAACCCGTCGACATCGCAGGATCAACTGCCTGCTCTAGTGTTTTTTTTCGGTCTCGCCGGAGCGGGTAAGACCTACTGTGGAAATCTGGTTTCTGCCCAGTTGGGGTACCACTGCTACGATCTCGATACCGATTGCACCCCTGAGATGCGGGCGGCGATAGCGGCGGGGACGCCCTTTACAGAGCAGATGCGAGACGATTTCTTCGCGATCGTTACCCAGCGGATCAGCGACTTGAAACAGAAGCATCCGAAGCTTCTTGTAATGCAGGCAGCCTACAAGGCGCGTCATCGGGCGTTGGTGGTTTCGCATCATCCTGGTCTTCGAATGGTGTGGGTTGATGCTCCGGACGAGCTCATTACTGACCGGCTTCAGGCGAGAGGGGACGCGGTTTCGGCTCAGTATGCCTCCCGCATCCGGGCTAATTTTGAGGCTCCAGCTTCGGGATTGAGGCTCCTCAATGACGTTGCGGATCCGAAAGAGATCTTGTCCCGCTTCACAGGGCTTTTTTGGGCATCCAGCAAACAGTCCAGCTCGTCTGCATAGTAAAGAAGCTCCCCTAAGGGTCCTCTATCCCTCGAGGCT
>JALRCK010000209.1:3427-5060 GCA_023262305.1 Deltaproteobacteria bacterium | reverse complement strand
CCTCTCGCCTGGACGACCGGCAAGGCGTAGGGCACCGTTCCTCAACGCGTAAACAGAAGACGAGCCGAAGCTCATCGCTTACTTCGCGCGAATAGCGTCAGCGATGAGCTTCGCTCGCCACTCAATGATCTCTCGCCCAAGAGCGGTCATACGCTCTCTATCCTCAAGTGAAACACCGCCAAGGCTCTTCGCCCCAACGGCGAGCCTCGGATCGTACCGAACCGCGCTCGGATCAATCGCCATGAGCTGCAAAGAGAAAGCGAGCTCCTCGTGGAAGTTTTCCGGGGTCTCGTTGAGCCCGCGCTCGCGAAGCCACGCACGAACACCCTCGTAGTTATAGAACTCCGTCAGGTAACGCACCCGCGCGTTCTGTGAGTTTTGTGGAGTACGCTGAGACACAGCTCGCACGATATCATCCTGACTATCCCTACTATCACCGACAACGACTATCTCTTGAAAACCGCTGAGACTTAGACTCGTAACGATATCTTGCAAGAGCTTCTGAAACGTATCCGATGAGAGAGAAATGGTTCCTGGATACCGCATATGACCCGTTCGTGGATTAAAACCACCCTCAGGAACAAAAGAGACCACTGGCGCGACGATCGTATTACCTACGAGCTCCGCCACACGCACGCTTACCGCCTTAGCGATGAGATCGTGTTTATTGAGGGCCACAAATGGTCCGTTCTGCTCTATCCCGCCGGTGGGAACGATCACCCGAGTAAAACCTCCCTTTACTCGGTCCCGGAGCTCCATCCAGGTCATCTTCTCAAGCTCAAGGGTGCTTGAGAGCGGTAAGGGGTTGGGCGCACTCACATCCGCTGGGGGCTCTGCCGAACCGACTACGGGAACCTTGGTCACACACAGTGGACAACTCGGACCATACACAACAAGCGCCCCCCAACCGAGCGCAAGCGCCAGCCCTCCAAGGATTATGACTCGTCTCGAAGGGCTCATCGGTGTAAAATCATGCGAATACTCATATGGACTATCTGCCCCACATCTCTAACATCCTCCTGGCGCCCCTTGAGTACTTCTCAAACCCGGGCAGCAGAGTGTTTGGGCTCTACCTAGCGACAAGCCTCCTCATCGCCCTCTTCCTGCACCTGAGGGAATCACGCCACACAGGGCGCGCCGAGGGTCCGGTCACGGACATCTTCCCTAAAAAAGTGTACACCCATCGCTCGGCAACGGTCGATTACCTTTATTTCATAACCAATACGGTCCTGTACGCGATAATTCTAGCGCCCTTCACTGGTCTTGGAGTATTCGTCTCAACCACACTTCAACACACCCTTGGACTCTTCCTCGCCCCCCACATCATCACTGAACTCTCCCCCCTCTGGGCGACCATCGGATTCTCAATCGTGATGGCACTCGTTGCTGATTTCGGAACCTTCTATGCTCACTACTGGATGCACCGAATCCCCATTCTGTGGGAGTTCCATAAAGTGCACCACTCTGCGGAAGTGATGACCCCGATTACCGTCTTCCGCATGCATCCACTCGATGACGTCATCACTATGCTCACCATCGGCGTGCTCGCCGGTTGCGTTGATGCCGTCGGGAGATTCTTCGTAACGCCGAATATCTCTCAGTACACGGTGTATGGGCTGGGAGTCGCATCATA
>JALRCK010000209.1:0-3410 GCA_023262305.1 Deltaproteobacteria bacterium | reverse complement strand
CGGACCTCGCTTGAGCAAGATCTTGATCAGCCCAGCCCAACATCAGATCCACCACAGCAAAGCAAAGCCACACTGGAACAAAAATTACGGATTCATGTTTGCGATTTGGGATTGGATGTTTGGCTCGCTCTATATCCCTCAAGAACGCGAGCACCTTGAATTCGGCATCGGTAACGGTGAAGACTCCCTCTACTCATCCCCGCTGAAGCTCTATCTCCTTCCATTCAAGCGAGCATTCGAGTTAATCCGAAAACCCTAGGTGAACGACCGCCTCTTCCACCCTCCCCGTTTTAGCATTTGACCTATCCAGCAGTTTACTCGAGGGAAGTTCAGGCACTTATAAGTCCTCGGCTTTTCGACTTGATCAAGATCTTACATCTCGCTTACCCTGTGCTAACCGACGCGTAATTCCCGCTTCCTATGCCATTTACAGGTACCATCGCTTCTCACGACCCCTCTCTCCATACCGGACTCGTCCTTCCGGATGGACACGAGCAAGCAATCGGCTTTACTGAGGGTGATGTCTTGAACTGGGGTGGTGACACCCTACTTTTTGGCGAGAGGGTCTCATTTGAAGTCATTCAAACCCCCACCGGCTACGTTGCGGTTCGGATGGTCCTTCTTGAAACCAGATCGCGTCCCAAACTACGCATCCGCCCCGGAAACTGGATGGCGGCGGTCGTGGGACCTCTCATGGTGGTCGCAACAACATACCTTGCCATCACATTCTTCTTTATGCCCCCGGTGTTCGCCTATGCACTTTCGGTAAACTTCATCACCCTCCTCATGTTTGTGCTTGTGGCAACGACCCCCTCAACGGGGAGACGAAATCCAGCTGAAGTCGCACTGGTTCTGATGGCTCTTTCCGGGGGTGCTCCGATACTCTTTGCATGCATACTCACCATTCACTCCCGCCTCAGCAGTGAGGGGCTCTTAGCGCTCCTTTTCGCATTTGTTGTGATGCAGGTGATCGTCGCGCAGACCTATGCCCCTGATATCCTCCGCTGGCGTGTGTGGTGGCAGCACTACATGTCGATCTCTGCTTCTCCCAAAAGGCCCCTCGATGAATTACTCTCACGGTAAGAACACTCCCTCCGATGGGTCACCGTCAGACCCTTTAAACCAGCTCACCGCGGTTCCACGAGAGGCATTTCAGCGAGCGATAGCTCAGAGCAAGGATGTTGGGGAATCCCTGATCATGACGATGGAGGATTCCCAAATCGCAATTGCGTGGGCAGTGCAAGAGGCGATGTCTCGCCTCGAGATGAGTGTGTACCGTCTGCATGAACTCACCGGACTGGAATGCGACTTTATCGACCAGATCCTTGAGAGCTCGGCTGATATCTCTGATAGCGAGCCGATCTCAAAACTCGAAGGGGCGCTCGGGGTAAGGCTGAATCACCTGTAGCAGAGGTGCCTTGCGCGCTGCACCGCCGCCCATTGATGACTCGTAACGATCGTCGCGGATTCCGGACCGCGGGTACGCGGTCCCTGCATATTTGAATTCCAAGGGGATCGTCGATCCATGTTTGAAATCCGTGGGGCCTTGGAGGGACCGCGTACCCGCGGTCCGGAACCCGCTACCGTGATATCAATATCAGACTCCACCGCAATCCAATTCGTCACATCGAACATACCCGAACCGCGGGTACGCGGTCCCTCCGATGATGGTGGATTGCTGGGGCACGATGCGCCAATTATTGGGCTACTACCCTCTCACGGATCAACTGAGCGAGCTTAAGATTTCCAGGTCCGCTGAGATGACTCAGATCGATAAAGAGCTCGTCACCCCAGCTCGTGGTGTTTACAGAATCAACATATGAAACCTGCGTCGCATCAGCGACCCGCCTCAATTCCTGATTGAAGGAGGTCACAAACGAATTAAGCGAGCCTTGATCAAGGTACGGCGTCCACCACCGGTATCCTCCATTCGCAATATCTCCCGCTTTAAGTCCGACCTGCGGCACCAAGATAACCTCGGCGCCCATGCCCTTACCTATCGACACGAGAGATGTCGCTTGAGCGTTAAACGCCTCAACAACCCGTGGGTCGAGATCTTTAATGTTGCGCCCCCCAACGGGGTCTTGCGGACAACGTGGTGCCAGCCCAACGTTTTGCATCATGGACACGATCGCGCGCACCGAAGCCAGTAGTGGAAGCTTGTTCACAAAGCATTCTCCAACGGAATTAGCGAAGAGCGTCGAGTGGCACTTGTTGAGAACGGGTGAGATATCGGGAGAATGCATACAGTGCAGGTCATTGAGCCCGATCTGCATCACGATGACATCCGGCTCTAAGCGTGGAACAAGGGACCCTAGAAGATAGAGGTGCTCCGCGGTACTGTGTCCAGCCATCCCAAGATTAAGCACCTCATACTCGCTACCAAGAAGGCTCTCGAGCTGAGCAGGCCATGTATCCTTATCGGAAACATCAACGCAGTAGGTAGTCGAGCCACCGATCGCTACTACCCGCTTCTTAGTTCCTTTGTTCTGAAATTCCGCCCCGCGAAATCCGAGCGAGTTGTGATGGATCTCAATTCCATTCACCGAGTAGCTCTTGTTGCCAATCGGCAGGGCCACTACATAAGGATGCTCCTCAAAGATCCACGCGTTTGGATTCACGCGCTCACCGTATAACCAGTGCCCGTAATTGAACCGCAGTGCGATAAGGCTACTCACTTCAAAGAGGAGCACCCCCATGAGCGCGAAGACGACCCCTCGACCGATCCGAGCGCGGACCGCAGTGCTACTCCACGAGGTGTTGAGAGCTACCAACACACCTCCGAGGCTACAAACAACATAGAAAAAGATGATGGTTAGATGCTGCGGTGTCACAAACCGAAGATTAGCCATCGAACGGCTGTGGAACAAGTAGAGATGTTGAAGTGATCGCCCGATTGAATCAGTCGCGCAGGCTCTGCCGCACGCATTTCATCCCAACCTACACCCTCAACCAAGCACTTTCGGCTAGAAACACACCGTTCGAATACACTAGGAGTGCTTAGGTGTGCTTAGGTGTAAGCAGGTGTGAGGGTTTAAAAAAAACCCCCGTTCTCAAATCCGAATGCGCTTCGTTACAACCAAGCCCTTTTTTATTGTCAGTCACAGGCAACCAATCTCTATCCAAAGGAGCGACCCATGAATGAATCCCCTCTTGAGATCTCCGTGGTGACCAAGGACGTGCATCCCGATACCGCATCGGTAAAGGTCGGGCGCCTCGTTGCAGGAGCCGCTATTGACGATCACTTTCTCGACACCGTCCTCCCGACCCTCGCGGTCGCTATGAATAATCAACGGGACCGTGTGCTCGCCGCTGCTGATAAATCGATCAAAGAGAAACTTGACGGAGACTTACGCCCAATTGTGGAGCCTCTCCTTAAGAAGATCGTCCAGGAGGCTATCGCCAAACAC
>JALRCK010000208.1 GCA_023262305.1 Deltaproteobacteria bacterium | reverse complement strand
TTCTCGAAGAGCACACCCCCGAGCGCCTCGAAGTCGTAGGGATCTTCCCCCTTTAGGAAAAGCTGAATTGCCCCCCAATTGATGATGCTATCAAAAACTCCAATAAAAGGGTGGCTCGCAATCCACAAGCTGACTGCCGTAAAAACAACTACAACAATGAGGAGGTAGGCGCGTCGCATGGGAAATGTAAACCACGATTGAGACAAACTTCTGAGCTCGTCCCAAAGTTTCCTTGTTTGCCGAAAGCCGCGCAATCAACAAAGAGGAGAGACGAAGAAAAAGAGCGGTCCCCGTCACTGCTGCATCCTGTCCACACCTCCTCGCACCGCCTAAAACTGAGCCTTTAGACGTCACGAACACATAGAGCGCTCCTCTCGTTCGCGTTTAAAATACACACTATCCATGAACCACTGCGGACCCCGCTTAGGCTGTTTTGGATTACAATATGCCGCCTGGACCTTAAAGAATTCAGTCATGGTGAGGTCCTCCTTTTCCAGATCTGCCAGCATGTCTTCATCAGAGAAATCGTCGGGTTTCACCCCCCGAATTTCAGCCATTCCCCCGTAGCTGAGCGCAAAGCTGAGGGCATACGGGAGCGCCGCCGACCTGGGTCCAATCGCCGTCATCAGGGCGAAGCTCTCGGACATACCGATAGAGGTCATCCACCTCTCCCACCCCTCTCTGTCAAACAAGTACCTATCGCTCCTTGCTAGGGGATCGTTGACATAGGTGTCATGGGTACAGACCTCGGGATATCTCTCTTTGAGGATTGCCCGCTCAACGGTCGCACAACACACCTCATTACCGGATGGGTCGTCAAATGCGATTGCAAACATATCGGGAAGATGCTCGTCGTTATCAGAAAAAACCACCCCCAAACTAAGTCTTCCAGCGAGTTGAAGCACCCAACGATCGATGAGCTCGTCGAGTGTGTCCGATTCGGTCGCCACACTGACGATCTGTTCACGTATCTCAACAGATGCGGATTGGCTGAATGTGTACTCGTGTATTCGCATAGAGAGCCTCCTTTTTAAGATGAGAGCGTTGCATCGCTGCAAGGCTCCCTGCATATCGAGGATGCGGACCAGGAGTTGCTAGTTTTTTTATCGCCCCGAGGTTTTTGGAACGGGGAGGTATCACCTGAGCTGTGATACAGATCAGTTATCACGGCCCCACTTGAAGGGTAGGTAACATTCTCTACGGAAACAGAAGATCTCTGTTTCTTCATTTAAGGAGGGCGTGATGCCAAAAACTACTTCAAAGAGAATTGCACGAAAGCCGAAGCGCACAGTGTCACCAAGCAAAATGAGAGGGGTGGCAACACAAGCAACCCCCAGTCTAACCAAACGTAGCCCTCGTAGCATCGCGGCGAAATCCACCGGCACTCAAGGGGTGACTACTCGAAAAGCTCAAACCGCTAAAGCGAGTATGCTCTCGTCTAGCTCCACACTGCCATCGCGTGGTCGAGCTTCGACGGCTCCATCGTTAAAAATTACGGGTGCTCGCTCCTCTCGCTCACCGAGTGCGCGGCGAAGAAAGTAAAATCCTTCCAGGATGGTAAAAAAGGGTTCCGTCTGCACCATTTCGAGAGTTTTGACAAAAAGAGGCAAAGACCGCAAAGGGGTCTTGTCGTGCGAAGCCTACGCGAGCGAGGACCTTAGACTTTCGAACTACGAAAAACGAGATCACTTTTTAAGCACTCTCCGGTTTCAGGCGCGACCTCTTGGGTCGCGCCTCTTTAATTTCCATTTGACGGAAAGCTTAAAGGGACGCACTCTTGGGTGCAACCTGATGTGCTTTTTCGTCCGACCTATGCCCAAACCGATAATTCATTTCAAGCGCGATCAGGATCTGAATGGTCTCGGTGTAACTCAAGCGACTCTTTGAAATGAACGCTCCACAAACGGAACAGCCCCGTATCGCACTCCGAATCCTGACCGCGTCATTGGTCGTAGGCTTCATGGCGGCTGTGTGGTTGATACTCCGACCGTTTTGGATTCCGATCGTCTGGGCGGTTATTCTTACCTCCACCACATGGCCAGTCTTCACGCGCCTTCGCCGCTTTGTGCCGACACCACATTTTCTCGCCCCACTCCTCGCATCTCTTGTGCTCGGCGCACTGTTGTTAGTTCTTTTGATACCACTTCCGGTGCAACTCGCTATAGAACTCAGAGAGTTCGCCGCCCACCTTGCTACTTTTGAACCAGGTGTTCTTCAATCCACAGTGGAGAAGCTCCCTATTATCGGTCAGCCGCTGGGTGAGATCGTGGCGACGTTAGCCTCCGATCCTACGGCGTTCTCATCGATGCTCGATCAACACCGACAAGCGATAGTGACTTTTGCTGCAGGAGTAGCCCGGGGTCTTTTGAGCACCGTCGCTCTTGCATTCGCCACACTCGTAGGGTGCTTTGCTCTTTATCTTTACGGGGAGACTCTTACCCAAGAGCTGCGCAGCATCTTGACCCGCGTCGGCGGAGATAACACAGCGCACCTTCTCGATACCGTCCACCGAACGATCCGCGGTTCTGCATACAGCGTATTGGCTACTTCGGTGGCGCAGGGGGCCCTTGCTGGAGTCGGTTACTACATCACCGGCGCTCCTACTCCCCTTCTCCTCGGCATGCTCACTATGGTCATATCCCTCATCCCGTTTGGTCCACCCTTTATGTACGTTCCCGTCTCAGCGTATCTCCTCTTCTTCTCGGGCCTTCCTTGGTACCACGGTGTAGGGCTTATTATCTGGGGGATCGTAGTTGTCAGTACGATCGATAACGTATTGCGACCCATCTTTATAAGCCAAACAACAAAGCTCTCGGCGATGCTCGTACTAGTGGGAGTTTTAGGTGGAGTCGCTTACTTTGGGCTCCTCGGCGTTTTCATCGGACCAGCTATCATCGCTATCGCTCAGTGGATGTGGCTGGAGCTGGCTCAGCAGTCTCCAACCACATAGCACTCAACCTAGTGCGACTTTTGAAATGTTTGGGGCATCGACAAAAGTATTTTCTACTGACAAGAAATGTCAGCCGCTCTAGTGAACCTCTCCTTTAGCTCCTGCCGCACAAGGCTGCTCCTCCTCACCTCGCATCTCCCTGCGCCGCTTAGCATACAGTCCGAGTAGAAGAAGCGTTGGTGCCCACTGACCAACAAAGTGAGCATCCTGATGTTTCCTAATTGAGCGAAGGACCAGAGAGGCACCAATCGAAAGGGCAGCTCCGATCAAAAAGCTGTCTTCTGGGATCTGCCGAAGCTGCTCCCTAACTCCCTGCATCCTCTCACGCACTCTCAATATCCTCTCCGGGCGTTCCTTGGCAGTCTCTTGTGTTTCCATACTGTTGCGCTCCTTACGCGATACTTAGTCGGTAAAATTCTAGGAGCCTAGTCACGCGCACGACATGATCGCTGATAGCGCTGTGGGCTGAACGGACCCGCCCCTATTCCATCTCATCCCCGGACCTTTCCGAATTCGTTAGCGTCACTTCCACAACAAGAGACAAAGCAGACTTTACTGTTACAAAGGAAGACACCATGCAACTCAATACCCTTTCAGAAGCCCTCTTCACTGAACTCGCGGACCTCTATGATGCAGAGCAACAGCTCATTGAAAAACTACCCACCCTCTCTCAATCGATCTTCACCCCCTCGTTTCGAATGGCGATTGAGAACCACCTCGATGAGACACGCGACCATGTGTCACGTCTTGAAAAGGTGTTCACATTGCTCGGTCGCAAGCCAGAGCGCGATGTCTGCGAGTCGATGCGAGGCTTGCTTCAAGAGATCGATGAGATCATCGCTGCGCCGGGCGAGGCTCCCGTCAAAGACGCTGTGTTGATCGGCGCGCTTCAACGCATCGAGCACTATGAGATCGCCGGCTATGGGACAGCACGGGCATTTGCTGAGCAGCTCGATTTAGACGACGTTGCAGACCTTCTCCAAGAATCCCTCGATGAGGAGGCTTTCACCGATCGAAAACTGACACAGCTCGCCGAGGGCGGGCTCTTCTCTGGTGGGGTGAATATCGAAGCAAGTCAGGCGGGGCAGCCACGCAGCTAAGAGAACAACAAGGACAACGTATGTTTAGAATGCTCTTTACCACGGTGATTACGATTGCGGTCGCTTATCTCTTTCTCCTAGCGTTTTGAGCTGAAACGACCCCTAGCCGAGGTGTGGCGTTATGCCGCGGAGATACCTTTTATGTGCATGCCTTGAGGTCTGGAGTTGTATGGCGACCTCAGGATGTTAGTGACACACCTGTTTCAAAGCGCGCCCGAGCGCGTCGATGAGGTCAGCTTTATTCTCGATACCGAGCGAGAAACGCACGGTGCCATCTTGAATGCCCGCGGCTCTTCGCTGCTCCGGCGCGACGGAAGCATGAGACATCGCTGCTGGAATGCTGACTTGTGACTTCGTGGAGCCGATGCTGTGAGCGAGCGTGAAGTACGGATCGAGGGCGTGTATCAACCGAATCGTGGTCGGCACATCAAAGTTAAAATCTGCCGTAACGATACCTGATCCAAGTCGCATCTGCTTCCTTGCGAGCTCATACTGCGGGTGCGAGGGAAGGAACGGATACCGCACAGATTTTACGAGGGCGGACTCCCCATGTGACAAACCTTCCAGAAATTGAGCCACCGCAAGGGCATTCTCGGAGTGACGCTGCATGCGCAACTCAATATCTTGGATGAATTCGGCGGTCATAAAGGACTCAAGCACTCCAGGCTGCAACCCTACCGCCTTGCGAGCGAAGAGCAGCTTCGTCTCCCACTCCGGATCATTCGTGGAAGCCGAACCTATCATGGCTGTAGAGTGTCCGTTTACATACTTCGTCAGACTCTCACAACAACTGTTGCACCCAAACGCAGGGGCTGTTGCACGAAGCACGATGCGAATGAGTTATCAACCACAAGAGGTGCTCCGACAGCCCTGGCAGCCTTGGCTATCTGTTCGATATCCAGAACTTTCAGCAACGGATTGGTCGGAGACTCTATCATGACGATAGTCGGTCGAAGCGCGCCGAGGCGAGCAAGACTCGCTGGATCACTAAAATCGAGATAGTGGACCTGAAG
>JALRCK010000207.1 GCA_023262305.1 Deltaproteobacteria bacterium | reverse complement strand
TTCGTATCGCCGAAGAGGTTGTGTAGGTTTCCAAGACACTCTTGGTAAGCGCCGATGAGGAAGACGCCGATGTAGTAGGGCTGCTCCCCCTTATATGGATGCAGGTCGATGTACCGTTGTACGCCTCTGAGATCGATGAACTTGTCTATCTTTCCATCGCTGTCGCACGTAAGGTCCGCAATGATCGCCTTGCGAGTTGGCTGTTGGGCGAGCCTGTGGATCGGCATAATCGGGAAGAGCTGCTCGATTGCCCAGTGATCGAGGAGTGACTGAAACACCGAGAAGTTGCAGAAGTAGGTGTCCTTGAGCATCCCCTCTAATTGCTCAAAATCCTCGGGCACATGCTTCATCGAAGATTTGAGTGCATTGATACGAGTAAAGAGGTTGCGCAGGGTTTGCTCGGCAAAGGCTCGATCCTCAAGCGAAACATTCCCTTGAACAAACCGCTGCAAGAACTCATCTCGTAATGAGAGCGCGTCGCTGAACGTTTCGTGGCAGTTTTTGAGGGTCAGCTCGTTATACAGCGTGGTGAGGTCTACAACCTTTTCGTCCCGATCGGGATCTACCTGGATCTTTTCCGGAGGCTCGGGCACCTCGGCCACATCCATGACCTCCGTTACAAGCACGGCGTGATGAGCTACCAACGCACGACCTGATTCGCTGATGATAGTTGGATGGGGGAGTCCAGCGTCATCGCACGCTGATCCTATCTCCCACACAACATCTCTCGCATACTGCTCGGTGGTGTAGTTCATCGAAGACTCAAAGTTTGTGCAGCTGCCGTCGTAGTCTACGCCGAGGCCACCTCCAACATCGAGGAACTCTAGAGCGGGACACATCTTTCGTAGTTCGGTGTATACCCGCGAGGCCTCTTGCATCACCTTCTTGATCGCGTTGATTGAGGTGATCTGACTGCCGATGTGGAAGTGCAGGAGTTTAACGCAATCCTCCATACCGCGAGCTTTGAGTTGCTTGACGGCCTCAATAATTTCGTAGAGGGCGAGGCCGAACTTGGCGTTTTCACCAGCGGAGCCGGCCCATCGTCCAGCGCCTCGGGTGGATGGGTTCATACGCAGACCGATCTCTGGCTTAACACCAGTAGCCTCGCTCGCGCGGAGGATGGTATCGAGCTCGTAGAATTGCTCAACCGTTACGATCGGACGGAGCCCTAGTCGGCTCGACATCAACGCGAGCTCGATGAAGTGGTAGTCTTTGTAGCCGTTGCACAAGAGAAGACCGTTAAGGGTGTTGTGCACGGCGAGTACCGCGAGCAGCTCAGGTTTGCTGCCCACCTCAAGCCCGATACCTCGACCATTCGCTGCTTGCCGTACGCTCTCAACGACTCCTCGTTGTTGGTTCACCTTCACGGGATAGGTGAGGATGTAGTTGCCTGAGTAGTTGAATTCGGCGATGGCTTTGTCGAATGAGTCGTAGATGGTGCGAGCTCGTTGGCGGATGATGCCGTCGAAGCGAATGAGGTGTGGCGGCTTGACGCCACGGCGCACGAGGTCTTCAACGATATTGCAGAGATCGACGGATTTTCCGTCTCCATCCGGAAACACTGACACGTTGCCCTTATCGTTTGCCTTGAAGAATCCGGCGCCCCATCCATCGATTCGATACAGCTCCGAGCTGTTAGCGATAGTCCATTGGTTCATACTCTATTCTCCTCCCGGGTAAGGGCGATACGTTGATCACGACGGTGGTTGGTACAGAACCTCGATGCCGGTTGAGAATACTGTGAATCAGCGATCTCGACATCAGCAATAATGAGGGCAGGTATCTTGGAGCCCCACGCAATCATGTCTTGTTTGCGTGAGACGGCTGAGTAGGGGGCTTTGGCAGGTGAGGGGGATGTTCCGAGTTGGGCCGAAGCTATCGTTGCTCGCTCAGGAAACCGTGCTCGCGAGGGAGAGTACGGTAACGGTGTCATCTCGATCTTCTTCACCTTCGTTCTCTTCCTTGCGAAAGCGTGGAGAGGGCCTTCCACTGAGCAGGGTCACGCCCTTCGATGCAGAATGAATCATCATAGCACTTAGATTGCAAGAGGTGCTGAAATATTCACCGGCTCGTTGCAGGTGAGCTCCCCTTCACGACACGGTAACGGAGAGAGACTCCCGGTTGTTCAGGAGGGGCGCTTCCTACTGCTGGGTAGCGTCTGGAGGTTCGGTTGCTTGCGGTGGTGCGTCAGAGGGGTCCAGTGCTCCAGCAGCGCTCTGATGAGCTGGTTCCATCGGGTGTGGACCGCCGTAAGCGGGAGAGCTTGAAACGTCAACAGGCGCCATCAGAGGCTTGCTGCTGACGAGCTTCTCCGGGTCCTGTCCGGCCGGGCTCTCTGGGGTGAGGGTTGTGAATGCCCTCTTCGATGAGCTTGAGAGGTTGGCGAAGAGCGCTGCCGCGAAGATGAACAGCATTGGGTAGAGGGGAAGGAGGTAGCGAGGGAATTTAACCTGGAAGTAGCCGGTAGCGAGGAAGAAGACTCCAACGAAGACGAGGGGGATCATCTCGGGGTTTACCTGTTTTGAGGTGAGCTCTCGGCGGAGGATCTTGTCGAGGAGGTCGACAGCTACTCGGACGAGTGCGGCGAGGAATCCAATCGCCACGATGGCGAAGACGGGCCAGCCCATCGTGTACCACAACATCTGCTTGAGGTGGTAAAAATACGGGACGGTCCTCTCATATTGAACGGTGTAGGGAGGGCGCCAAATGCCGCGCACCATCGAGGTTTGCTCTCTGGTTTGACGGACAAAGGTGTCGAAGTCGAGAATTGCAAACGGCTCAGCGAGCACAAAGACGAGCACTCCAACTGAGAAGCAGGCGAAGAGCTTTGAGAGGGCTTTGGAGTGTTTGCGGAGTAGTATGCTGATGCCCGCCAAGAAAGGGATCGACAGGGGGATGAGGAAGGCAGGCTGAGCGACTCGGTACTTTAAGACTCGGGGATACCCCTTCCAGTAGGTGGCCCAGAGGGCTATTCCGCACAGAACAAAGCCTCCTACGATGATAGCGAGCACCTTAAGGAACCTCTGGGTGGAGTCCTTTCGTGGCCATTCCTTAATCAGGGTAAGCCCAAGCACGACAAAGAGAGGGGACGCCAGGAACACGGAGCTGATCTTGGTGGCGGTAGCGAGACCCGTGCAGACTCCAAAAACGAGGAATGACCACAGGGTGCCCTTCTGGTGAGCCTTAACCAATGCGATAACAGAGATGAGACAGAGGGTGGTGAGGGGGATGTCAGACGTGAAGAACCTGGAGAGCTGGAGGTGAAATACGTTGCACGCCATCAGAAACGCTGCAATGAGACCAACCACAGAGCGTCGGTAGAGTAGGACCGCAAGGTAGTACGAGAGCGCGATAGCAATTGTGCCCATCAACGTGCAGAACGCCCGTCCAGAGTAGAAGAGCCCGTCGTATGTAGCCGCCTCTCGCCACACCGGCGCTACAAGTCGGGAGAACCCCCACGCCATGTAGAAGGAGAAGCTACCGTAGGCAAACGATTTTGGGTTCATTCCGTGGCTGGGGAGGTCGTTGGTAACCATCACCATGTGGCGTTCGTCAGGGTGGAACCCGATGCCATGAGGGATTCCGGGTATCCTGAGTTGTGCCCCGCCGATGACGATGATGCAGAGAAGGACGATGTCCCAGCGCTTGGAGATGAGCCACGTCATGGGGGCTTGTTTCGGTGTCGAGTTCATTGTGAAAGGGTAACCCCTCTCAGGATGGGGTGTACAGGGGCGTTTTTAGTGTGCAACGACATTCCCTGCACGACTCGTGCGGAGGCGTTCAGGAGGAAGGCGCCCCGCACCTCCCCGTCCGACCATTTTCTAGAACGGTGGTAAAGGGGAGTGCCACGAGAAAGCAAGATCCACCCTCGCCAAACGCGCCAAATCGATTGAGAATGCCGAGGTATGAAATCGGTCTCCCGCATAGTTCGCTCGTTGCCGTTGTTGACCCTGATCTTCGTGTTGGGCTTCTCGTTGGTCTACGCGTTGGCCTGGATACAGCTTTACTTTCAGCCTCATCCATACCGCACGGCATCGGAATGGATCTTCGCCAATATCCCTCAGGGAAGCGTCCTCGCAGGACCTCATTGGGATGACCGTTTGCCAATCTCAATTCCAGGTAAGGATGCCCCCCGCTATTTTGTTATGGAGGGCAAGGACGCTGAGCTACCTTTCTACGAGCGAGACACCAGGGAGAAGCTCAATATCGTAGTGCGCCGCATGGCTAAGGCTGACTACATTATATTCCCCACTGGTCGCATCGCGGACTCGATACCACGGGTTCCGGAGGAGTACCCCTACACCAACGCGCTGTTGCAGCTTCTCTGGGCGGAGAAGCTGGGGTTCACCTTTGAGAAGGCGATAAAAGATCGGCCGACTTTTTTGGGTTTTACCTTCAATGACGACCTCGCTGATGAGAGTCTGTCGGTGTACGACCATCCCAAAGCCGTAGTCTTTAAAAACAAGGAGCGCCTCACCGAAGAGCAGATGCGTGAGCGCATCTTCAATGTGAAGCGATATGAGCCCGTACCTGACATCAACGAGATGCTTCTCATGGATGAAGGGGGATGGGCAGCCACAGCGACCGTGTACGATCCGAATCCCCGTCGACTTGTGGTTACCTTCGCCTTGCTCGTTGCTCTTGGAGTATCAGCTTGGATCCTTTTTGGTCCTTTCCTAACGTTCTTACCGGATCGGGGGCTGGGCTTGGGTTTTGTGAGTGGAGTTCTCCTTAGTGGAGGGCTTACCTGGGGTGCTGCAGCGCTCCACATTCTGCCCTTCAACGCTATCTCGGCGGCTATGTTTGTTGGGCTCGTGCTAGCGGCTGCGTTGATCCGTTTTGGCTCAAGCAGGGGGGTACGAGGGTGTTGTGGCGATGCTGTGTTGCGCCACGGGGCGAATGTCCTACTCTGTCTCTTTGCAGGGGTGGCGATCGTGCTTGCCACGAAGGCGCTCTATCCAAGCTATTTTTGGGGTAGTGGTGACTTTGAGAGGTATGCCTTGGCTTTCTTCTCGCGCAACGAGAGTGTCCCACCTGCAGCCGGATGGAGCCCCTCGCCTGAGAGCTCTCA
>JALRCK010000206.1 GCA_023262305.1 Deltaproteobacteria bacterium | reverse complement strand
ATTGTCATTGAGTCGGAGGTCGCGACGGAAGATATGGAGGGCGCGTTTCACGGGAGCCATGCGTCTAGGTTTCCAGTTTATTTATTGATTCATACGGCGTAGCAAGACTTCTACCATGTCAGGGCATCTCGGGTAAGGCTTCAAGACGCTCACGGGGGGCGGGGTGATTACCTTGCCCGCAAAACGTGCTAGAATTCGCCCCGATGTTACAAATAAGCAACTTAGAGAAGCATTTCGGGGAGCGCGAGCTCTTTTCTAGCGCCACGCTGACTGTGAACCCAGGTGAGCGGGTGGCGCTCTTTGGGCGTAATGGAAGCGGGAAGTCGACCCTGCTTAAGATTATTGCCGGAGAGGATACCCCTGATGACGGCGAGGTCAGCACCCCGAAGGGCTATCGGATCGGATATCTTCGCCAACACCTCTCTTTCTCTCATCCGACAGTCTACGAGGAGGCGTGTTCAGCACTGGCGGGAGATCCGGTCGCGGAGGGTTACAAGGCGCAGATAGTGCTTAACGGCTTGGGGTTCACGGACGATGAGCTTTTTGTTGCTCCCTCAGCGCTCTCTGGAGGTTTTCAGATCCGCATCAACCTTGCCAAGTTGATCTTGTCGGAGCCGAACATGCTCCTTCTTGATGAGCCGACCAACTACCTTGATATCGTTTCGATGCGATGGCTTGAGAGGTTCCTCTGCTCGTGGGAAGGGGAGATTATTGTGATCTCACATGATCGTTCCTTCTGCGATGAGGTGAGTACGCATAGTGCGCTCATATACCGCTCGGGAATCAGAAAGATTGAAGGGAGCTCCGAGAAGCTCTTCAGTCGTATCGCAGAGGATGAGGAACTCTATGAGCGCACTCGACTCAATCGCGAGAAAGAGATTAAGCGGATGGAGTCCTTCATCAATCGCTTTAAGGCAAAAGCCAGCAAAGCGACCGTCGTGCAGTCGAGGGTGAAGGCGCTCGCCAAGATCGAGAAGCTCGACGAGCTCTCGTCGGAGGCCACGCTTGACTTTGAGTTCGTTCACTCGCCCTTTCCGGGCCGGTTCCCTCTTGAGATTCGTGATCTCTCTTTTGGGTTTCCAACTTCCCCGCGACCCCTCCTCGATGGGTTGTCGTTCAGTGTCAAAAAGGATGACCGAATCGGCGTCATAGGGAAGAATGGAAGAGGAAAGTCGACCCTCCTCAAGCTCCTCGCCGAGGAGCTGCGACCAGTCTCAGGAGAGATCGCCACGAGCCCAAACACGAAGCTCTCATTCTTCGCTCAAACGAACACCAATCGATTGACCCTTTCGAACACGATCGAGACTGAGATTCAGCAGGTCAATCCAGCGTTAGGGCGCACGGCGGTGCGGGCTATTTGTGGATGCATGATGTTTGAGGGTGATGATGCGCTCAAAAAGATCTCGGTCCTATCCGGAGGAGAGCGAAGTCGGGTGCTCCTCGGCAAGATACTCGCATCTCCAAGTAATGTGCTACTCCTCGACGAGCCAACAAACCACCTCGACGTTGAATCTGTCATGGCGATGACTGATGCGCTTGAGACATTTGAGGGCGCTGTGATTATAGTTACTCACAGTGAAGAGATGCTGCGTCGAGTCGCAAATCGATTGATTATTTTCCAAGGCGATGCCCCATTTGTTTTTGAGGGGACGTACGATGAGTTCCTAGATAGTATCGGCTGGGAGGAGGAGGATACCGGCACCCGAAAGTCCGCCAAGAAATCCAAACCATCATCGGGAAGTGAGCGTGACTTTAAGCGTGAAAAGGCAGAGCTTCTCCAAGAGCGCTCCCGGATTCTGACGCCGATTAAAGATGAGGTGGCGCGGCTGGAGAAGCGGATCGGGCAGCTTGAAAAAGATATAGTTGTTCACCAAGAGAAGCTCGCGCAGCTCTCCAGCAAAAGCGATGGTGGTGGTATTGCACAGGCCGCTCAGCAGCTCTCCGCTGTGAAGGCTGAATTAGAGGGGTTGGTTCAGAGCTGGGAGTCCTCCTCGGCAGATCTTGAGAGCAAGGAGCGGGAATTTGCAGAGAGGCTCGCCCGCTTTGAGGTTGCTTAAATAAGCGCGGCGCCATCGCGCTCCGTCATCATCGCCCTAGAATTTCGGGGTCCACATGTCAGTTGGAACGCCTGCGTAGTGTGACGGCGATACCGTACTTTCTCCACCCTCCCGCGAGAGTATCGCTGCGTCCCGGTCCTGGTAGATCACCTTCCAGCCATCTCCAAAGAGCGCCGCTGGGTCTGCGGGGAGCGGGGGTAAAGAGAGGAGGATGTGGGTTGGATTGATGCGCTCAAGTGCTTCACGACTTGAGGGGAGAGATGGGGTGAGGGCTAGGGCATTTTCTCTCACGGTTTCCTCTGGGTATGCCTCTTCATACCGACCGTCGACTGAGATTTTGAAGCTCGGGTAGAGGCGCCACAGGGCGTAGCTTCCGTGATTAAAATTAACCAAGAGTCGTCCCGAAACTCCAGATGTGCGCAGCCACTCAACCGCACCGATTGGATAGTCGGAGAAGTTGAGTCGGTAGGTCTTTGGTGAGACTAGAAGGAAGAGTAGCTTGAACGCTCCCACGGCAAGAGCTACCGCTACGACAAGCGAACCGCTTCTCAGCGCGGCGATGTAGAGAGATGGACGGAGGTCTTTAAGGCGACTGAGGGTTACGTCGACGTAGGGACCTCCGAAGATAGCAGCTGTTATCATGTAGAACGGGAGGAAGCGGACGTGTCGAAACGCGCAGTACGCCGAAAATATCAGAGCCCCGACGGCGAAGAGGTCTAGGTGTCGGCGCCGAAGAGCGATTCCGCAGACGAGGGGGCAGGTGAGGAGGAGAGTTGCGATGCACGCGGGTATGTCTGAGTGGAGAGGCTGCCACTCTAGGATACCTGGACGTTGCATGCTCAAGGAGTCGAGCAAGAATGTCACGAATACAGAGAACCCATAGGGGGTGAAAAATGGGGCGACAGCCCAACCCACCGCAATCGCACCCAGACCGACCGTGAAACGCCTCTGTATCAGTTCGGTCAAGCAGAGCAGGCCAATGATGCAACACCCCAAGGCGTACCCGCCGTGCATGTTGACCCATGCTAGAGCGATGATTGGAGTGAGGCTCAAGAGCATCGCCTGTTTGTGGGTTCGATACTCAATGACCGCCCAGTAGAGCAGGGCAACGAACAGATAGGTAAATGCCTGGCACCGAACGGTGCTGTTCCATGCCGCGAGTGCGTGCACGAGGCAGAGGGCTAGCCAGATGAATCGAGATTGAGAGAGGGGGGTCTCGCGCTGAGACGCGTAGACGACACACGACGTTGCCAGGATGGCAAGTACGACGCGGAGCACGATGAGCCCAAAGTCTCCCAAGGAGGTGGCAACGAGATAAAAAACAACTCCCGACAGCCATTCGTGGTCCACCCACATGGAGAGCACTCTTGTGAACGCGAACGGGTCAGTAAGGGGGACGGCGGCATTAGAGAGGGTGAGGTGACCCATCGCGATGCGGGCGAAGAGATCGGGATCGGCTGGAGAGTTCGAGAGGAGCCGTGTGACGATAATGAGAGGGAGAGCCCACAGGATAAAGCTTCGAGAAGACAGAGTGTTTCGGGTTCGATCGCACAGCGCTTCGAACCTCTGAAGTAGCGTCATGCCCGCCATATTCCCCTAAAGGGTATGCTCGGACCAGATGAATTCATCCCTGAGTCCATACCTGTCACCACTGAGGGTTTAATTTATGCCGCAGGTGGCGTACCATCGTGCAAGACCGCAAAGTGGATGTTTGGGACTGTCGGCTCCTCCGCGCACGGACCCGGATGTGCGTCACTCTCGATGAAACTTTATCGAGAATGTCGGGTATCTGGTCCTTCCGGAGTGTTGCAGAGCCCTTGCCGGTCTCCCCTGAAGTCGATGTTTTTAAAGTGTGTAGACACCATGTTACCGAGTCAAAAGTCCCCCAACCAAAACCTGCGCAGTCAACACGAGTACCGCGCAAGCGCTCGTAAGATAACGATCTATAACTCCTTGGGGGGCGAGAAGAAGGTTTTTGAGCCGATAGATCAGAGCCCCGTTGCTCCAGCGGTGAAGATGTATGTGTGTGGGCTTACTCCCCAGGATCACTCGCATCTCGGACACGCTCTGACATCGATACGATTCGACATGATTCGTCGATACCTCTCGTATCGCCGGTTGAATGTCACCTTCGTCCAAAATGTGACCGATATCGACGATAAGATTATCGATAAGGAGCGAACGACCGGACAGGATCCGATCGCTATGACGCAGCGCTTTACGAAGGAGTTTTACTCCTGCCTCGATCAACTGCACGTTCTTCCAGTCGACAAGCTGACAAAGGTGACCGAGTGCGTTCCTGAAACAGTTCAGTTCGTCGAGAAATTAGTAGAGAAGGGGTACGCATATCCAACTGAGGATGGAAGTGTCTACTTTGATGTGTCAAAGAAGGATGACTACGGAAAGCTCTCCAATCAAAACACCACCATGCTCTACGAGAGTGTTCGCAAAGAGGTGGACAAGCAGAAGAGATCGCCCCTCGATTTCGCGCTGTGGAAACACGACGAGTCAACGTGCTTGGCACAAAGCTCCCCATGGGGGATAGGGCGTCCGGGATGGCATATCGAGTGCTCCGTGATGATCCATGAGACCCTTGGGGATCACATAGATATTCACGGTGGTGGTTTAGATCTGAAGTTCCCCCACCATGAAAACGAGATCGCTCAGTCTGAGGCCTACACGGGAGGCTCCTTCGCTAATGTTTGGATGCATAGTGGCTTGCTCAACATCAATGGCCAGAAGATGTCCAAGTCGCTGAACAACTTTGTCCGACTGGTGGACGGTCTCGAAACATATGGCACCGCCACGTTGCGGTTTGCGATCGCACGCTCGCATTACCGATCGACCGTTGATCTCTCAGATAAGTTAATTCGTGATAACATCAACTCTCTCCTCGATTTTCACCGACTCTTCGCCCGAGTTCCAAACGCTCAGGTAAACGTCAGCATGATGGCTGACGCCGAGAGTCAGGCTGCGGTATCAGCGTTTGAGGAGGCGATGGATAATGACTTCAATTC
>JALRCK010000205.1 GCA_023262305.1 Deltaproteobacteria bacterium | reverse complement strand
AAGGTCACATTCACGGGATCAACCGAGGTGGGCAAAATCTTAATTCGACAATCCGCGGATACCGTGAAGAAGCTAACCCTAGAGCTGGGAGGCAACGCCCCGTTTATTGTCTTCGAAGACGCAGACATCACACAAGCGGTTGAGAGCGCGATCTACGGTAAGTACCGAAACGCGGGACAGACGTGTATCTGTATTAACAGATTTTTGGTGCACGAAAAGATCGCACACGAATTCACTGAAAGACTGATTGCGCGATCGAAGGAGCTCATCGTCGGCAACGGCTCAGATCCAAGCACCACTGTTGGCCCACTCATCTCTGATGAAGCGGTTGCGAAAGTTACTCGGCTGATCTCCTCTGCGCAACGTGAAGGCGCGACTCTTGCTCTTGCTCCAACGCATCATCCATCTGGGTCTCGCTTCATCTCACCAACCGTTATTACCGGCGTAACGCCCGCGATGTCGATTTGGAAAGAGGAGATTTTCGGCCCCGTATGCACAATTGCAACCTTCAGCGCTGATGAGCACGCGATTAATCTTGCGAATGACACGCCGTACGGACTCGCAGCGTACCTCTATTCATCAAACCTCTCTCGCGCACTCCACGTGAGCGAACGTCTCGACTACGGCATGGTCGGAATCAACGATACTGCAATCTCCGCGGCTCAAGCACCGTTCGGCGGAATCAAGCAATCTGGGTTTGGGCGCGAAGGAAGCGTGTACGGCATCGACGATTATCTCGTCCTCAAATATGTCTCCTTAGGCATGGCGGGCTAACGACGGAACCATGCGCTACCGCCAGGATGGTATTCCTCCAACTTCGCATAGAATTCAGTGAGAGGAATGAGCTGCTCCGGATACGGGAGCGACTCGCCCCTGCGAGTGAGCACAACATAGAACGAGTCCGGCGCATCCTCCCCACCGCGCACCCAATCACGATGAAAAAATTCCGCAACAGACTCGTGGTGAGTGAAGCCCAGTGATTCAAACTTAGCGAGCCACCAAGGCTTCTCAGCCACAGTTTGATGCAACCTGACGCCGTTTATGATCTCGTCTCTGGGAGACACAGACATGATAACCACGCCGTTCGGCGCAAGATGCCGATCAATGTTCCTCATCACCGTATCAAGGTTCGGCTCCGCGATGTGCTCGATGAACTCCCACGCTGTGACCACGGTGAACTTCATCGGCTCACACCGGTCCCCCTCATGCACCGATATCTCAAATGGTGCGGTTGCGTCAGCTGTAAAGAGGTTACCCGGTATCGTTGCCCACTCGGCGCGCTTCATCCGTTGGGAGTAGTCACTCCCTTCTACGCCTACCGCCACACACCTGGAGTTGATCAGGGACTTCACGAAACCTCCCCCCGCACATCCTAGATCCAAAACCTTCAGGTACGGTCGCGGCAACCACCACATCAGCTTGAGGTTGAAGCAATAGTTAATACTATTGTCGTTAACAGTGCCCCACGGTTGGATGTGGTCGGGGCTGTCATAAGCAACCGGCTTCTGGGCATTCATGGTAAATGTAGTCATGGTCAACACTCCCTCGAATCTTTGAAATTAAGGTGCGGGATACTAGAAGATACGCTGAAGTATGGGATGCGATGTCCACGGCGACCGCATCCTCTGTATTTGCTGCTGGTACAATTGCAGAGGTTTAAAATAAATACACGGGCACTGAGTTGTTCTGCCGCCCTCTCATTTCCGGTCACTGTGGGAGCCATCTCATCCTTTATGTAAAAAGACACCACCGAGCGAGATTCTCCCCTACCACCGAGGAATCGCGCCATTAAAGACGTACGTCCCGCAGTGAACAAGCTGTGTCCACGGCGCGGCCCAGATAGTGAATCCGTGTTCTCGAGCGAGCTTGCAGAAGTGATAGTCCTCTGAGAGGAGCCTATTACTCTTCTCATCGATACTCGTCGCAAAGAATTCACTGATGCGTCGTGGTTGATCCTCCGCCTCACCCGGTCGCTGCATGTCGTGGGTGTACCGAGGCACATACTCAGAGAGCACTTCAAATACCTCTCTCTTGATCAACATAAAGCCGGTGCCGCCGTTGTCGATCTTGAGGGGGATTGTAGGATCAAAGCTCTGTTCACGGGCGGAATCCGCAAGATTAACGACGAAGGACCCTGAGAATTTTTCAAGGTACGGCGTGGGAACCCCTCTCTTCACAGCGGTTTCGATGAGAGGCCAGTTGATCTCCTTCTTCGGATACATTCCACAGATGATATCTTTGTTCGCTGCAAGCATCGACACGATGTCGTTGGCTTGAAATCCGATATCCGCGTCAATAAACATTAGGTGCGAAAACGAAGTAGCGAGAAAGTTGTGCGCTAATAAATTTCTGGCTCGAGTAATCAGGGACTCATTCATCAGGTGATTGTACGAAAACGGCACCCCTGCGCCGTTGAGCACGTTGCTCGCTGAGATCATTCCCATGGTGTACAGACCGCTGCAGAGACCACCGTACATGGGCGTCGCGATGAAGAGTGTAGGTGACATACAAGTAAAGGTATCGGAGTTCTATCGAGGATCTTGAGCGGAATCACGATGCGCAAGTTCGCGAGATCACGCGGCAATTTCCGTCGCTGTACCCCCCTCAAACTCCCCCTCAAGAGTTCATTCATTCCAGCCGTTTAGAGAACTACTCACGGGAGAGCCCCGATCATCATGAAGAGCGCCACAATCATTATCACAACGATCGGAGACCCTGCTCTCGCGCACGCGGTGCAAGCGGCGCTTAATCAAGACCATCCCAACACCAAGGTGTGGGTAGTCACCAATGGAAAAGAGCACGAGCATCGCGTAGCGCCGATACTCGCTACATTCAACGACTCCCGATTAAGCTCATGGACCGTTCCAGAGAACATCGGATACGAGATGCTCTTCGGGTGCCGTATCTTGGCGGCCTCCTGCTATCTTGTGGACAGTGACTATCTCCTCTTCCTCAACAACGATGATTGTATGGATGCGAATCACGTCAGCAGTTTGATCGCTGCGATCGAGACGCATCGATGGGACTGGGGCTACTCGCTGCGAAAGATCATCGATAAAGATGGATCATTCCTCTGCAACGATGATTGTGAGAGTCTCGGCAAGTGGCCCGCGTTTAATGGAGCTGGGGTACACCATGTTGACCTAAGCTGCTTCTGCCTAAAAAAAGAGATTGCTCCCTCGATCGCCCACTCACTCTACTATCGTCAGTACCACGACCGCACCCTCCTCGCCTGCCTGCGACAACACTACCCAAACTATGGAACAACCGGTCTCTATACGTTGAACTATCGCCTCGGCGGTAACCCCGCCAGCGTGCAGCGCGATTTCTTCGAAATTGGAAATCAGGTGATGGCCTCACGATACCCCGCCGGCTTTCCGTGGAGGAAGAATCCCTGCCCCGGCGAGCCTCGCCCCACACAGGATACCTTACTCGCCCCAGTCCTTTCCGCGTCGCACCTCGCCTCAAGACGCGTTTCATAGGAACAGACGAGGTCAGTTCAATCAAGCCGAAAGACCCACAGATGAATTAGTGGCTCTTTGCGGCACTAACATCTCCAGGGTCCTCGCCTTAATGTCGCGTCAATTTGAGGAGAGCTGTTGCCAGGATGCCCGCGTCAACCGGCTTATTGAGATACTCTTGAAAACCGGAGGCGAATGCCTCTTCACGATCACGAGGCTCAGCAAAGGCTGTCAGAGCTACTGCTGGGGTCTCGCCACCTTGGTCACGCGGGAGCGATCTAATCTTTCGGAGCAAGCTATGACCATCCTCTTGTGGCATCGCAATATCGCTGACTATGACATCTGGGTGAAACTTGCTGAAGGTCTCAAGCGCATCCTTCGCGCAGCACTCTGCCTTTACTAGAGCTCCCTGCGAAGCCAAGAGCTGTTCGAGAGCAATTCGAGTCTTATCCCCGTCTTCAACGAGAAGGATCTTTAGATCCTTTAAGGTGTGCCCATTCGAGGCACCATTCGTTGGCATGCCCGAGAGATCATCACTTAACCGCTGCGCCGCTGCCGCAATGAGCGGGAAGGTTAGGATGAAGGTAGCGCCGGCTCCCTCGCCCGCGCTCTCGGCCTTAACTGAACCCCCTTGGAGCTCCACCAGGCTCTTAACCAAAGACAACCCAAGCCCCATGCCGCCGTGCACTCGAATACTTGAAGGATCTGCTTGGCTAAAGCGCTCAAAAATGTGGGGCAAGAACTCTGGCTTGATCCCCTTGCCAGTATCCTTTACGGAGACCTTAACCTGTTGCTCATCATCTTCCTGGGTGCACGCCAAGGTAACAGTTACCGTGCCCCCGGCTGAGGTAAATTTTACCGCGTTCGAAAGGATGTTCCAGAACGACTGCTTGAGGCGAGCTGGGTCAGCTGAGATGTAGACGTCGTCAGAATCAAAGCGTTCGTCTATTTGCAATCCACGCTGCTCCGCTATTGGTCTGACACTCTCGATCGCCGCCTTCAAAACATCGGAAACCTCCGTAGGCTGGGAATCGATGTGAAATTTGCCGGTGCTAATGCGAGAGAGATCCAAGAGATCGCCTATAAGCTGATTCTGTGCCCAAACACTCTCCTTGATGGTGCGGATACCAACCCGCATCTTATCGGGAGCAAGAACACCTCGCTCCATCAGTTGAGTCCACGAGAGAATCGCTGAGAGCGGACTACGCAATTCATGAGAAAGGGTAGCTAAAAAGAGATCTTTCGCTTTGTTCGCGTTCTCCGCCGCGACCTTAGCAGCCTCCAATTGCGCGGTTCGCTCAACAACCTTAGCCTCTATCTCAGCGTATGCTTTTTCAAGCTTGCTTTTGGCGAGCTTCTCCTCAGTTATATCAGCATTAACACCAAGCATCCGTTCTGGCTTCCCATCGGTCCCTCGCAACACCACCCCGTTTGCTTTGAGGTAGACAATCTTGCCATCCGGATGAACAACCCGAAAGTTTGTGTCGAACTCCCGCTCTCCCCTCAGGGATGCATGCAGAAGCTCTACGGCATCTTTTTGGTCCTCGGGATGAACAGAGGTTTCCCAGGTGTTCACGGCAGTGCTGAAGCGTTCCTTATCCAGTCCGTAGAGCTCGAACATCCGGTCATCCCAGGAGAGCCTAT
>JALRCK010000204.1:270-5109 GCA_023262305.1 Deltaproteobacteria bacterium | reverse complement strand
CTATAGTCTCGTTTTTTGGGCTTTTTGGGGCATCCTATCGGATGCTTGAGCCCGGCAGTGCCTTGCTCTGTTGAGTGTCTGTTCTCCTCGTTTGGGCAGGAGCCCGGGTACAGGGGCGCGAATAGGGCATCTTATCGGATACTTGAGCCCGGCAGTGCCTTGCTCTGTTGAGTGTCTGTTCTCCTCGTTTGGGCGGGAGCCCGGGTACAGGGGTGTGAAAGAATAGGAGCAGCGGAGCTCGGGCACGGGGAACGACGACGGGAGGGAGTAGAACGGATTTTCAAAAACAGGACTGTTCCCGCTGTGATAGCGGTCCGATAGTATCAAAGGAAACAACTGTCGACGTAATAAATCGACGTAACCCAGAGCTTTTCTAAGGAAATGAGCGAACGCATCTTCACAGCGGATTTGTTCAGCCACCTAATCTCCCTTTGGAGATTCGTGATTATTCCGCTCATTCCCAAGGGGCCGGTCCGGTGTCTTGAGATAGGTTCGTACGAGGGGAAAGCATCAAGCTGGATCTTGGACAGTATTGTAAAAAATCACTCCGACAGTCGCCTTGATTGCGTTGATCTCTGGCGGGGGCTTGAGGAGCAGGAGCGTTTATTCGATACAAACATCGCCTCCGAGTCGCAGGTCACCAAATTCAAAGACTTCTCTGTTAACTTCCTCGCGCCACTCGTTACACAGCCCCCGATGTATGACTTTATGTACATCGATGGCGACCATCGCGGAGAGGTGCTCTTTACGGACCTCTGCCTCGCGTGGCGGTGTCTCAAGAAAAAGGGGGTCATGGCGGTAGTCCACTACCTTCCTGATGGAATTGAGAACTCCGATGTTCCGAGCCCGCGGGTAGCCATAGATTCTTTTCTCAAAATCCATAAGAGTGAGATTCGCCTGCTCGAAAAGAGTCGGCACCTCATAGTCCAGAAACGCGCGGTGCCTCTCGGCGGGCAGGAGTAACTATGAGTGAGAGAGTTTTCACCACAGATTGGTTTTCAGAAAATATCCCGTCCTGGGAGGGAATCATTCTGCCGTTACTTCCCAAGGAGGTTGTGAGGTGTCTTGAAATAGGTTCGTGGGAGGGACGCTCTGCGTGCTGGACGGTGGACAATATCTTGAAACACCATCCCGACAGTCACCTCGATTGCGTTGATCTCTGGCCAAACCTTCCCGAGCAAGAGAAACTATTCGACCATAACCTCTCCGACGAGCCTCAAGTGACCAAACACAAAGGATTCTCTTTGCACTTTCTCTCTCGCCTCGTTGAGCAGCCCCCGGTCTATGATTTCATCTATGTTGATGGAGATCATCGAGGTGAGATGGCTTTCACCGACGTCGTGCTGGCCTTTCAGAGTCTTAAGGAAGGGGGCGTCATGGCGATAGATGATTATATATACGACGGCTGGGAGATTGAGGGACTCCCCAAACCCAAGTTGCCGATCGACGCATTCCTCGCCATATACGCCAGCGAACTTCGTGTCCTTGAGATAGCCCACCAAGTCATCATCCAAAAAACGGCACATGTGACCCGTTAAAGAGGGTCGCTCCGTAGGAGGCTACTCCGGAGTGCTCTGTAGGACAGCGGTCCTGGTTTGGGAAACATGCTACGAGAATTCCGTAAGCATGAACGCCCCGCAAGGAGGTTTTTTAGTCAATCATGCTGCCGTTCGTTAACGTGGGGCTTGAGTTATTCGATACTGTAAAGGCACGGGGGCGTGGTGGAATTCAAGAAACTTTCCGATTTTGATGCGGCGGTCATTAACGCGCTTGAGCTTGATGGTGAGGTGTCGCTCAAAGCAGTAGCTGAAGACCTCGGCAAAAGTGTATCCACAGTGCGTGCATCGCTCGCACGGCTTGAAGAGAACAAGCTGATGCGTTTCTATCCCTTTGTGAATGTCTTTCGATTGGGATATTCGATCTTTATCTTCTATTTTAATCCGGTGAAGGCGCACGAGGAGTCCCTGATTGCTACCCTTCAAGCAAGCGACAGGATCGCGTGGCTCGCTCGGTACGACTCTGATGAGTTTCGGTACTGTGCCTCGTTCGTGTGCACATCGCCGTTTGAGTACCAACGAGCTCTTGAGGAGCTTGGTCGAGACCACGGCGCCTCCTTTTATTCAAGCGCCACGCAGATTCAAACCGCTCTCACCATGTTTAAATCAAAATACCTCTCGCCATCCCGATCATCTCCCGGGTATGTCACCGTAGCAGCCCAGGGTGGGGTGGTGCCGTTTGATGATATTGATCGTACGATCCTCTCAGGACTCCTGAGCAATACATACAGTTCGATTCGCGAGCTCGCTCGGCAATTAGAGCTTCCTCACTCTACGGTAAATGAACGGGTCAGCTCGCTCAAAGCACATGGTGTGATCGAACGCTTCGTGTATTTACCGGAGGTTTCCGTCTGGGGTATCGATGTCTATGCCGTGAACTTGAAGAGGTGCACACTTCATCCAGATCTGAGAAAGGAGTTGTTCGATTTCTGCGAACGAGAACCACGAATCACCGTTCTCCTTGAATGCTTTGGTGCATGGGACTTTGAGGTAAATATTGAATCTTCCTCACGGGAAGAGGTGGATGCAATCGTGGCCTCACTGTTGCAACGTTTCGGTAAATTACTCACAGTCGCAGGTATTTTGAGGCGCGTAGAGCAGATGAAAGTTGTATGCTATCCGTTTTGCGCCCCAGGCAAACAAAAATGAGCAGCCCTCAATTTTCGTGGCACCCCCGCGATACGGCTCCTCGTGGGTTCCGTTGCAGGTGACCAGCGAGCCGCCCTGTGGACTACACGTGGGGTAGCGTTAACGCCACGTAATCTCCCCCCCAAAGCCCGCAAGATCGGCACCTTGGCTCAGTTTCCCCGGACACTACAACGACTTGCACATTGTCCAACTTCATCTCCCTTCTACGGACAAAACCCAAAGCGCGCCCGGCGCTCTTGGATACCACCGTGAGCCTCCTATGATTGGTGAGAAGGAGACCTCATATGAAAAACACTATGTGCTCGTCACCATCAACCACCACAGCAACGACAGCGCTTGCGCTTTCGTTACTACAAGCACCAGCCCTTCCAGCCGTGCAGGGAGCGGACGTTGCTCCTGCATCGAGCAGCACAAATCTATCGCATGTCGAGAGCGCGCTCATTCACGGGAGCGCTGCAGATGCCGTCAAGATTATCGACGCCTCTGCGCTCAAGGATATGCGCCCAGAGATTGTCGAGAAGGAGATCGGGCACATCGTTGAAAGGGTCGTCAAAGACCTCATGCTCCAGGGCAAGGTCGATGATGCTCAGCGCGTTGTTCGAATTGTTCGAGACCTCTACCCTGAGGGCGTTCGGCGCGGAATCCTTCGAGCCTTTGCCACACTCGATCCCGAGGCATTCGAAAAATTCTGCGATCAGTCGCTCCTCCATGGACCAAAACCTCACCAAGGGTTGAAAAACGAATTAACCACCAGCCCTGCTCAACATCCGCTTCCCCCGTCTACAGCAGCCAAGATGCTTGAAGTAATGGAACGGGTAGATACATCGCGTGCTAAAACTCTGGTCGGGATGGAGGTTGCTGGTGTCTGCGCCGCTGGAGTTGCAGCAGCGGGCGGTGCTGCATCGAGTCGGACTCTCTTCACTCGAGCGGTTCAAGTGCTGGGAGGTGCTACCGCTATGGTTACCTCATCATTGGTGTTCAGCTCGCTGTTCGCAGATTCCACCAGCATTGTGAGCTTTACAAGCTTGGGATTACTCGTATCCGGAGTGGTCCTGGCAGTCGGAGGAGAGCAAATGTTAAAGGGACTTGGAATTTTAGACCAAGACTAATTCGTGTAAGGAGAGAAACTGTATGAGTATCTGCACAAACGAACCTCTTAGCACCAAGAAGCTGTGTCCGAACCTTGCGATGTCGGCTGTCCCTCGCACCAACCCGGAAGGGATCTACCATGGAGAAGCCCAATCGATCTGGGTCAGAACAGGGGCTCCACTTAGTAAAGAGCAACGGCAACACATGGAGCAGTTGGGAGTGATCCTCAACCAACCACATCCAGCGTACTCACAGGGATCGTCCTTCGTCTACACAGCGGAGCTCCAGTCAGGCGCCAACCTCAAGGCGTTTCTCGCGCTACGAGACGTCCTTCAGGTGCGCGGAAGCTATCGGCTAGAGCCCCTGAAGAAGCAGTCTGAAGCACGATCAACTCTTGAGGGGCTTAAGATTACCTCGGGTGCCCCGGTAGGATTGATTGAGCTCCTAGACCTCAAGGGAGTCGCACAGAAAGCACAACGGATCCTACTTGGTGCGCTAGAGGACCTTGACCTACGCGGTGGCGGTCTGGATGGTGATAGTTCTCCCTACAAGGACCTGCTTGCAAACACGATTGGTGAGGCGATCGTTATGGCCTCCCTTCAGGGGAGGGGCGGAATTCCGCGACTCATGACCTCTACCCGTACCCTTGCCGATGTTATGAAACAACATGCAACGACCATCAAGGGCGAAGAGCCTGATCAGGTCTCGCTAAACCTGGCGCACGATCTCGAGGAGATCGCGGAGCAGCTCCGGTCCATCGCCGAGTGAGTGTGAGAGGGGGCCTTCGCATCAACGCACTGCGGCGCTGAAAATCTGACGCTGGTACGCTGTGCGCGAAAGTTCTAGCCACGGCTCATGAAAACACATATCTAAGAAGAGAAAGGCGCGGTTTGCCAGGCGGTGTTCTTGGTACGGGGACGGGGTGCCCCGCAACGAAAGGAAGATGGATTCAAAGAATACTCATTCACGGCTCAAGCAACGAGGATTCTCGACGCTGCTCCGCGCGACGGTAGTTGAGCTGACTTTCGTTTCTAGGGTATTCGCC
>JALRCK010000204.1:0-260 GCA_023262305.1 Deltaproteobacteria bacterium | reverse complement strand
GCTCTTGTCGCGCTGTTCTTTGGAGTTTCCCTGTTCGAGAGCACCACAAGTCTCTTTCGCCTCTTGTGTGCTGGTGTACTGATCGCCGTAGTCGCCGTCGCGTATCCTCGCAGACTAGCCTATCGAGTGCACCTCCTCATCATCGGGAGTATCGTGACCGTTACAGCGACTGTGATCACATCTCGAACTACGGTGTGGAATTATACTCCTCTCACGGGCATGCCTGGCTCTGCTCTCGGAAGAGATATGGCTTCGTGGAT
>JALRCK010000203.1 GCA_023262305.1 Deltaproteobacteria bacterium | reverse complement strand
GTGCGCATTCCTCAGCAGATCTCCTTAGGGGATGGGGTTCTTATTGACGATGGGGCATCCCTCGACGTGCGTGGAGAGAAGGGCGCTATCGAGATCAAAGACCGAGTAAGTATAGGGCGTCTGACCACTATCGCCGCAAAGGGTGGACCGATTGCGCTCGGTAAAGGCACTAATATCGGTTCGTACTGCCGCATCGCGACGCAGTCGCGCATAGAAATAGGCGAGAGCGTTCTTGTTGGCGCGTATTGTTACGTTGGGCCCGGAAATCACACTGGAGGTGGAGAGGATGCTCCGATCATCTCGCAGCCGATGGACATTAAGGGTGGAGTCACGATTAAGGACAACGCATGGCTCGGCGCTCGCGTGACCGTTCTTGATGGTGTCACGATCGGCGCTCACGCTGTCGTTGGAGCTCACTCGCTTGTGAAGGAGGATGTACCCGATTACGCGGTCGTTGTTGGAACACCTGCTAAGGTTATCGGAACGCGAAAGTCATCAGCGGTAGGTGATGCGTAGTAATCTGTTTGTCCGAGTGAAGAGCCTCTTGTAGAGTAACGCCATGCGTCGAGCCCTCATGGTTATCTTAGGTGTTGGCACCCTCTCCCTGATAGTGGGTGGTGTGCTCCTCGTGCGCGAATTCAATCGTGGCTTTCCTCAACTTCGGCCTGGTATCTACGCGGGAACGCTTGTTTCAAAGAGTGGCGGCAAGGCTCTACCGTGGTGGGTTGAATCGTCTGTAGGAACTCCAGATCTCTTTGTCTCTGTTGGTGCTGATGGAGTGCCTGCACAGCGAGGGGTCGTTGTTGAACCCTCAAGTGGCACGCGCCTGCCCCTAATCGTGTCCGGATCTGAGCGGCGTTTTCGCATAACAGGTCGAGAAGACGATAGCAGCGAGTATCAGGGGGACTATTCGGACCCAATAACCTCGGATAGCGGCTCCTGGACGCTGAAGCGCTTTGAAGTCGCAGCTCTGGAGAGACCGGAGCGCGATGACCTTGTTGATTGGGTATCAACCTTTCAATCGCTTCGAGCGGTTGAGACTAAGATAGAAGATATTAAGAAAACCTTTGATGTTGATGAGGCCCGTATCGAGAAGCTCCACCGCTATGCGGTAGCGGAAGATTCGCTTCAAAAAGCCGCTGATTCAAGGCTATCTACCACAGCGTCTGCCCTTGATGATGTCAAGAAACAGAACGCCGTAAAGAGGGCAGAGCTTGAAGGGATATTGCGCAACATCGAGATCGCCAAGCGCGTTTCGCCTGAGGGGCGGCTCGTTGAGCTCAGTCGCGAGAGCATCACTCGTGAAGCGAAGTGGATTGAGCAGGCGCTTCAACTGACGGCGCCAGAGGTTTCGGGAGGGTTTGAGCAAGACTATGAGCGTGCACTGCGCGTGAAAGCTCTTCAAGAGCAGGTTAACGATGAGCGCGGATTGATTCGAAATCTCACAGAGGGGCCGCGATATCGTGACCGTAGTAGTGAGCGGGATAGTGAGGAGGAGTTCTACAATGAGCTTCGGTAAACAGGCCTTCGCGAGCGTTCTCCTCAATCTTGTTGTCGCAGCGACAGCATTTGCTGCGCCATCTCCAGTGACCTTAGTGCATGCTGTTGAATTTTCAGCCGTTCCAGATCGGGCAACAGTGACCGTTTCTCAGGGTCAGAAAGTTGTCGCTGTGGTTCCAGGGGCGATAGTTATTCAGGAGGGCTCGCCCTCGGTAACCGTGGTAGGGCGAGCGACCCTTCCTATCGAGGGTGGGCCGTACAAGATCCTCTTTACGGTGTACTCAAAGACCGGAGAGATTAGCTCAGCGACTCGTGAGATCCCAGATGTGCGTCTTGAGCCCGCAGTTTTGCTCGATGTCTCGGAGTTGAAGCGACGTCTCGGTGAGCAGAAAGCGGAGCTGCGCAAGTGGGATGATAAATCGAATGAGCAGAAGGCAAGGCTCAAGAAAGTTCAGGCGCAGGCAGATACAGCACAGAGCGTGGGACGAATTATAGATGCCGACGATGAGCTTCGTATGGCGAAAGAAGAGAACTCTCGACTGGCAGCATCCCTCGCGCTCGCTCAAGAGCGTCAGGTCGCACTCAAGAGCAGGGAGCCACCGCCGAACTTTAAGAAGCGAGAGGCCGAGCTCTCCACCTACCTCAATCTCCTCTCTACTGAGCTCAAAACCGCTGAAGAGGATGGTGCGTTTGAAGGTGGCTCAAAGGAGCTTCAGCAGAAACGGGACCTCATAGAGGCGACGAGATACGAGCACATCGATCTTCTCAAAGAGGAGCTGGTACGGCTCAGGCGGCAGCGCGAGCAGCTTGAGAAAGCTGGGGATCGCTGAACCGGTCTCTATCCTCGGATGGTGAAAATTGCTATCCCCGCGACGACCAGCAAGATTGGAAGGACAGCTACCATAAACGCTATCACCATATTGAGGAGCGCTTTCCAGGCGGAGAATCCTTGCGCCTCTCCGAACGCCTTGAGCGTAACTACAAAGGCCCAACACCCGAGGAGGAACTCAAAGATGCCGAGCCCCAGCATCACACTTTGCGCCGTAGGAGATGTCGGCGGGCTGCTTGTGAAGAGATCGATCCCAAAGAAGAGTATCTCTGGGATGTACATGAGGCCGATCGTAAGCGGAATTGCATTAGACCATGCCCATGCAACGCGGAGGCGCAAGCGATCCCCGTTACCCCCGATCCACTTGCCGGTTTTTGCGAGCACCCACGGACCGATATAGAAACCTACTAGACCGCTGATTGGGCCAACTGCCAACGCTGCCGCGAGGATTATGGACAAGGAGACCTTATCCCCTGCGGATTTAGTGACCGCTTTATCGAGCACGCTGACAACTCCACCCAGCATGACAAGCGTCATCATAGCGCGAGGTGAAGACGCTTCGCAGAGCTGCGCGATCGTTGCTCGTGGCTTCGTCCACATAGAGAGCATGGCTTGGCGGGTCGTAATCATAGGAGTCCTTACCTTGTTGGGTTGCGTGTCCCTCGTGGATTAGGTGTAGCAGGGAGGGGGCCCAGAGGGTAGGGCTTATTTGAAGTGCTCGCGGAGACAATTCGATTAACCTTCGTCGTTAGGAACCCACTCGCTCCAGCGATACCCGCATCCGATTAAAGAGCGCGAGCATAATTCGCATCTCTCGCTCGCTCATCTGAATCCGACGGAGCATGTTCTTTATAGCGGCGGCGGTCGGATCTCCATCCTCGCAGCGATGAAAGCCTGAGGCGCTCCTCACTTCGCCACAGATCCGATCGAGGTGTGCGTACTGCTCCCAGGTGGGAAGCTCGGTCTTTTGAGACGTGATACCATCCCACTGAAGTCGAGAGATTTCGTACATGACGATGAGTGCTGACTGGGCGAGATTGAAGGCCGGATACTCAGCGCGCGAGGGGATGCGCACGAGAAGTCGGCACTGCTCGATCGCTTCGGGTGAGAGCCCCGTATCCTCGCGTCCAAAGAGCAGCGCGGTATTTGTTGTGGGGCTTAACGTTCGCTGATTGACCCAGTCAGGAAGTGGGATCGGCTCGCCGCGGTGAGGGCGTGAGTTCGAAGAGAAGCCGATCACGTCGTGCATGCCCGTGAGCGCCTCGGTGAGGGAGCCGTGGATTGTTGCGGAGCGGATCAGGTCTTCTGCCCATCGTCCGGTAACGAGCGCTTTTTCAAGTGAGAACTCGCGGGGGCGAACGAGGTGGAGGTGAGAGAACCCGAGGTTCATCATCGCGCGAGCGACCGACCCAACGTTGAGGCTGTCCTGTGGCTCAACGAGGACTATGTGAATGTGATCGGTGAGGTTCGAGGATGGAAGCATGTCGGCGTATGTTTCGAGTATTGTGGCCTATGGACGACGGGGCGGCAAGGCGGGGACTTTGGGTCTGTGGTGGGGGTTTTGCGGGGATTCGCTAGTGTGTTCGCGATCTAATTTGGTTTATTCGGACATCACCGGACCGCGAGGACGCGGTCCCTCCAGATATCGTTCCCGTTATGCGAGCCCATGGGAGGCTTTGTCCTCGCGGTCCGGGATCTCTTCCATCGGTTTTTACCTGGTGATAGCCTGGAGATTGCTAAAGTGTCACAGGGTAGAGGGTGGAGCTACGGTAGAAGCGTCGAGTGAAAGCTGGACGCTTCTGCCGTGGCGGTAGAGGTTTTAAGAAAGGAAGTTTATGGAAGCCTGGGATTTAATCTCGGCCGTCCTTGCCTCTTCTATGTCGGTAGGGTCCCTTGTGTTAGGTGGTTGGAGTTTGTGGTACGGATTTAAGGGGAATAGGGATGACGAGATGCAGTCTCTTTTCTTCATAGGACCCCTTGTCTTTGTGCCGCAGTCAATCATCTTCGGGTTCTACGGATGTGCGGAAGCTTGGGTGTTTGTGGGAGTAGTCACCTTTGTAGGTGCCGTACTCCTCTGCATGCGCTCGATACTTGAGAGCGTGAATTGAGATCGGTTCAGCCGGCGGTTATGGTGTTCCATATCCGCCGGCTTTTTCCTCCCTTTGAACCACTGTGACCTTTAGCCTCACTCTCACGGCTTCGTCTCGCCCCGATATTCGTCCTTTCCGTCCCTACCTTTTTCGACTACTGTAACTCCGTGGAAACAGCGAGAAATAATGAGCTACAGCCTCTTGTGGACGCCATCGTGCGGCGTAGGCTCGTAGAGCCCTTTATATTTTTGCTTGAGATGAGCAAGCCGCTTGTCGGGTGCATGCGAGAGCTGTATGCGATGAGTGAGCCATTGATGCACGCCATGCTCGGTTCTCGCCTTGCCCCAGCGCTCAAGCGAGCTCTTCAATCATCGGAGGATGCCGAGCTGCTCATACTAGAGTTAGAGCGAACTCGACACAATGTCGATCGACGCCCCAATCGGGAGGTCCGGTAAGTCGTCACAGGTTATGGCAGGACTTGAACACATTACCCCTGGGATACTCGTTATTCTCCTCTGCGCGGGGGCTGTGTTGTGGCGTGAACTACGACGAGTAGGTCGTGGATACCACCACTACATTCGACGTATCCCTGGAGTTGATGCGATTGAGGGATCCGTTGGGCGATGCGCCGAGCTCGGTCGCCCTGTTGTTTTCACCACAGCTTTAACCGATGTTGGTCCCGTTCTCTAT
>JALRCK010000202.1 GCA_023262305.1 Deltaproteobacteria bacterium | reverse complement strand
ACACGATTCCCTGCCCCGCAAACGCGGCGTCTCCGTGCATCGCCACCGGCAGATACGCAGCTCTATTGCTTCGGTCTAGCTTATCCTGGAGCGCTCGCACCACACCCTCAACAACGGGGTTCACAAACTCAAGGTGCGATGGATTGGGCACCACCGAGAGTTCGATCTCTGTGCCATTCGGTGCTCGCTGTGTCTGATAGCCAAGGTGGTACTTTACGTCTCCTGCTCCAGCGATCGTCGCGGTGGTCTTATCCTCAAACTCTGAGAAGATCGCCGAGAGTGGCTTACCGATCGTGTTGGCAAGAACGTTCAGCCGACCACGGTGAGCCATGCCGCACACGATCCCCTTGACCCCAGCCGAGGCAGCGCGCTTCGTGAGAATCGAAAGCATCGGGATCAGAGTGTCATTTCCTTCAAGGGAGAATCTCTTTGTGCCAACGTATTTCCTGTGCAGCTCAGACTCAAACAGCTCAGCCCGAATAAGCTCGCGTAACATGAGCCGCTGCTCCTCTGCGGAGAAGCTTATGACCCTCCCTTCGATCCGGGATTGAAGCCACGCACGCTCCTCAGCTTTCGTGAGGTGCATGAACTCAAACCCCACCGACCCGCAGTAGGCTTGCTCAAGGGCATTGACAAGCTCAGCGCACGAAGAGTGCTGACGATCGCCAAACTGGAAGCTCGCAAGGGGTATCTGAGAGGGCTCTCGCCCCTCTCCGTAGTGCAAGAGCCCGAGCTCAGCTGGAGCCTCTTGCCGCAACCCGCCCTGAAGCAGGGGGCTCAAGCGAGCGGCAGCGTGCCCGTACGTACGATAGGCAGAAACTAACTTTTCGCCGAGCGAGTTATCGCCCACACCTTTTGCACTGACCTTGTCCGATGGCTCCCTCTGGGCTTGACCGTTGTGGTGACCGTTAGCATGACCAGCGGTACCATGACCGTTGGTCAACCCGTTCACCGCGCCTTGATCGAGGCTCTTGAAGAACTCAGCCCACTTGGGGTCTACCAAGGATGGGTCAGAGAGGTAGAGCTGGTAAAGCTCGGCGAGATACCCCGCGTTCTCCCCGAATCGAACAAAACTTGCACCGTTCATAACTAATCAAAAATACTAATCGATTGCGGTTAATACTGTATCAGAAGCCATGCTTCGCTCATAGCGCCGATCCTCAACTAAGATTCAGGAAAGGATCTCGGCAAGCCTTGGTGCAAACACGAATCCTCTGTAATTGGCATCGGTGGGATAGAGGCACAACTTGAGCTTTTGCAACCACATGAATTTATTAGAGGTCCAAAAAGCATCGTACCGCTCCCGTCAGCTACTCTCCTCAACAGAGAGGAGCCCAGCAGCCAGAATTGCGTTTAGATTGTGGGCCTCACCGAGGTAGCGAGAGGCCTTAGACCGGATTGCGCCTCGCAGCTCAAGAGCGATGGTATCGGCATCCTTTGACCCATCAACTACTTTGGAGGCATCGAGAAAGGCGAATCCGGTTACCCGCACGAGCTCAATGTTTTGTTGAACCAGGTTCTCAGCCTCAGACAGTGCATCGATATTCTTCTGCACCTTCTCCTTGATCTCCCGGACGGCCACCCGAATCTTGGAGAATGCAGCCGACCCGTCGTCGTCCTGAGGTGGGTCCTCTGGATCGCGGGTGGCATGTCGCAAGGCCCTATAAAAATCTTCCGCCGGAAAGAGTTGACCACTCGCCATGGTGTCACCGTTTGCCGTGATCTCAACACCAGAAAATGACGACACCTTCTTGAACGCAGCCTCCAGCTCAGATACCCGCTCTGGATTAAGTCCTCCCCTTTTTAGGACCTCGGAGATCTCATCAGTACTTAAGAGATCCCGTCCCTTCACCACCGACCCTACAACGAGCTCTTCGTATGCTTTTGCGAGGTCGTCGAACTGACTCTTGTAGAGCTTAGCCTTGCCCGGGGCGATATTCCCCTTGCCAGCTTTCTTGACGAGGGAATCGAGCCCGTTGACAACGTCCAACATGTTTGCGGTGTATTCTTTGGCGATGTTGATGTAGCTCACACCCGCGTTCAGCGATTGAATAGCAGCGGCTGCCCCCCGAGCGCCTTTCTGTAGGGTTACTGAGAGTGGCTCCTCGGGCTCTTGCGACATCCCAATAGCTGGCTTGGAACTCGCGCTCCCCTTGGCAATGTTGGTGATAAAGTCACCGGTAATAATGTTGTTAATTGTTGATATCGCCATGTGTTAGATGCGCACCCCTCCAATGGGTTAAGATGATAAGACTCCCCTGAAGGCTTCCGCTGCCCACAACCTCCAACAAGAACCCTGAAAATATTGGCAATTTAGCCCTATCGGTGGGGAGCCCCAGACGGGAGCCCTCAGCTAGAGATGAGAGAGCCGACCCACTCCTTGAGAGCCCGCATCCCTTGCACGCCGATCTTATGCCCGACCCCCTCCTCTTCAACAAAGGTCACCGTGAGACCGCACGACCTCAACCGATTAACTCCCTTGCGCGCCTTCTCAACAGAGAGCACCTCATCAGCTGTTCCGTGCGCGACGAACACCTTCGGAGCGCCCTGGATCAGAGATTGGTCACCGACCCGGGAGACGAATCCGGCGAGGACCGCCAAACCGTCCAGCCTCAGAATACCCGTTAAAACCGCAGCTGACAGGAGAACCGACCCTTGCGAGAAACCGAAGGCGATGGTGGTTGAGGGTTGAAGTGAGAAGAGCTCAACAAACCTCTCTATTGCGAAGTGCAGTCGGTCGCGGGCCCGCAGGATCTCCGGCTCAAGGGGCTTATCCGAAACCATATCCCACCAGCTAAAGCCTCCAAGGGCGTCGGGCAGAAAAGCCTCAAAAGACACTACATTGGCGTGCTCAGGGATAGTTCGATCAAACGCCCACATTACCTCGGCTTTTCCGGCTCGCCCATGCACCAGGATAACCAATGGCGCGTGCGGGTCACCACATCCACGATGGATGAACCGAAGACCGACAAACTCCTCCTGGGGTGCATCAGAGATATTTCGCATGCACATCAGCCTACCGGATTAGACATTGGAGTCGCAACAGCGTGCCTTTTTCCGCGCTCTCGGAAGTGCTGACCGCGCGCTGTGATGCACGCACCGCGGAGAGCGGGCGTCGAGATATTTACGGATACACTTGACTAAAAATTCGTTTTACCTCAAAAAGATTGAACGCGCGGTTACGCGCAGTTGTGCAACAGGGGCGAGGCTCCTAGTTGATAGGTTCTTTTCAGTCGAGGACAGTTGCCTCTTACATTCAGCGCGAACTCCACGAACGAGCTTCGGGAAGGTCGCTAAGCTGAGGACACGCTCGCGCTTAAGTGTTACAGCGGGGACCGATTCGGGTTGTCGCCGAGGGCCATGTAATGTTTAAGGGGATCTGATGCCCCCTGAAAGGGCCCCCAAAAAGGGGCTTAAAGGGTACAGATTCCTGCGTATACAACCTGCTGAGGGTGAGTCATGCGGCGTTATTGCAGCATGAATACATCTTCTCAGGGGCAACTTTTAGGCAGAGATGAATCAAGGCGACGATCGGCGCGCACGGCAGTCCAATGCTCCTTTCAGCGACGCACCTTTAGACATACTTCCCCTAGATATAGCGATGGCACACAGCTCCGGGCCCCACAGCTCCGGGGAAAATTCGCCTGAGGAAACCGCTCCATCCGCATCCTCGCGGCTCGATGAGGAATGCGGATGCACTTCGCTGCGCGACCACTATTTCTCAGGTCCCACACACCTGCGTGATGACGTCAACCTCGGCGCCTCGGTGGTCACGGCTAACGGCTATGTCATCAATAAAGAGCCGATCGTAGTCGTCCAAAACTTCCTCCCCAGCCTTCGCTCAAAAGGTGGATTTCCGATTCAGATCGACTCCGAGCCCGATGATAACAAATCAACGAACCACCTCGCGGTCCCATGCCTCGGGGAACACGAGATTGCCCTGACGACCACCCTTCCACCCGGGTTGACCCAGTACTATGTCGATCGAGGCTTGATCAGATCCAAGGACCAGGTCGTAAGCTTCAACGGCGATCTTAAGAGCAAGCGCGGTGTTGGATTCCCCCACTTCGACCCCGTCACCCTGGCGCTCCGAGAGAAACGCGACCTCGGTTCGGGGTATTTCACATCGGCCTTCACGAGTGAATATATCCGAGAGCAAGCACTCGAACTCGGGCTGAAGCCGGTCCAGAAGAGCGACTCCTTCCTCACCAACGACAAGGTCGGATTCGGGACTTTTTCGAGCGTGTATGGATACTCGTGCTGCCCTCGAGTCGCCCTGCGAGCCCCTTCTGATATCAACGTTGCGGTTGAATTCTTCGCTCACGCTCCGGTGTGGGTAAAGTTCTCTCACGCATTTGGTGGTGATCTCTTGATGAAGGTTGAGGCCCCGATTACCTCTGAGAAGCTGCTCGGTGCAATTCAACGTATGTACCGCTCCGTCAAGCAAGCGACCGAGGTCAACGATTACTCCGGCGCCTCCATAGAACAGTTGTGGCCGAGCGACTCGCTCCTTCCCAAATGCGGTGGAATTACCGTTGATCTCGATGCCAGGTACATCGACGGTTTTCGCACACCAGGCAAGGTGCTCACCATCGGAAGCAATCTGATGCGGATAAACGCCAACCACACGTCCCGAATAGAGGGATACTTTGAACAGATTATCGGTCCCGCTGGAGAGTTCTGGGGGAGCTGCGCTTTTGATCCGGGTACCTCGTTCGGTCCAGACATGAAGGCTGAACTTGACCGACAGTTTCACGCCATCGCACAGTACGCCGCCGAGGAGCTCCAGCTCTTTGGACTCGTTGGGGTCGATTTCATGATTATCGAGCGCCCCGACGGACAGATCCGACCGGTCATGATCGAGCTGAATGGTCGCCCCCCCCTAAGTGCATGCTCACACATCGTCGGCACGCAAAAGCTCCAAGCCCCTTTCTGGATCAGTCGCTACATGTGGGCCCCCCACGACCTTTACTCGGCGAGGGACTTCGAAGCAGCGGTAACGGTCAATGGCAAAAACTACGCGCGAACCTCACCGGCCGAGGGTGCTGTTATTCCCATGTACCTCGCCTCCGTTACTCACGAGGACGACCGAGGTGCATCAAACGTGGTGATTGCAAAGAACTGGGCTCA
>JALRCK010000201.1 GCA_023262305.1 Deltaproteobacteria bacterium | reverse complement strand
TACTGCCGGACAGGTGAGCCCAATTAAAGCAGCGCATGTGGCGAAAGACCTGGGGATTCAGATTCACGCGATCGGAATCGGAACCGGAGCAGCTCCCATTCTACAGCAACCTCTTGGTGGAATGCTTGGAGCGCCCGTTGGACCGATGGCAGACTTTGACGAAAAAACACTCAAAGAGATAGCCTCGATGACGGGCGGCTCTTACTTCAACGCGAGCAGCCAGGAGGGGATACAACAGGTATACAAAGAGATTGAGAAGCTTACGGAGACCGAAGAGCAGCAGCCAGATAAAACTATCGTTGAGGAGCTCTTTGGTCCTTTTGTCCTCGCAGCCACGGTGGCATATCTCCTGAGCATCATCCTCGCTGCAACGTATTTTATGAAGGTCACATAGGGGGCATGCGTGACTGGAATTCTTAACCCACTAGCCCTGCTCGGCATCCCCCTCCTCGCTCTCCTGGTGGCAATCGTAATCGCACAACATCGCATTCGCGTACATCGCCGCGCCCGTCTCGGGCTCTCCTCCACCATATCGGCGGCCCGCGTTGTGGTTACAACCCTTGTTCCATGTGCACTGATGGTCGTGGCGCTCCTTCGACCGTATTCTGGCTCTACTGAGGTGACGATCCCTGCTTCAACAAGTGACTACATGTTTGTTGTTGATGTGAGCAGGAGCATGTTTGCCAAAGATGTGCCCCCATCCCGAATCGACCTCGCAAAACGAAAGCTGAAAGACCTGATCGATGAGTTTGCCCAACATGGCGAACCACGCCGATACGGCATCACCCTCTTCGCCGGATACAGCTACCTCCTCTGTCCTATCACTGACGACTCCGCAGTGGTAAAGCAGTTCATCGGCGAGATATCCCCCGAGATGGTGACGAGCTTGGGCTCCGATCTCGAATCGGGCATCAAAACCGCGCTGGCTCGGTTTGAGGAGACGAACAGCCCCAACGCCAGAGTTCTCGTTGTTTCGGATGGTGAGGACGACATGCTCAGCCTTGAGCGCATCGTTGAACTGATCGAATCCAAGGGAATCAGAGTGGATGTCCTCGGAGTTGGAACGACCTCCGGCTCCCCTATAGAGCTCGACGATGGCACTTTTCTCAGGAACAAAACTGGCTCGGTCGTGCATTCCAAACTCGGGGAAGAGTCGCTCCAAGCGATCGCCAACGCGGGTGGAGGGATCTATGTCCACGCGACAGTAGACGATAGAGACATTCGCGAGCTTGCTCGGGCGGCATCATCACTGAAGCGGGGCGTTACCCAAGGCAATCGCACCATTCAGACCTACCAAGAGTTCGGGTCGTGGCTCGCACTAGCGGCGTTAGTGGCGATCCTCTTCTTCGCTGCTCGCCCCCAAGCGGGCTCCCTTGTGCGGATTCTGGTATGCGTTGTGGCGTACTGTCCAAGCGCGTGGGCATCACCACTCACATCAACACAAGCGCGTACGGCGTATGAGCTCTATGAGGGCGGGAAATACGAAGAGGCTGTCGCAGCCTTTAAGGTCGCCGTGGACGAGACCCCCGGGGACCGGGCGCTCCTGCAGGGGTATGCCTCTGCCCTCTACAAAACTGGGAAGTTCGAGGAGGCACAAAAGATCTTCAGCTCTCTCGCCTCGCAGAGCACCAAAGGGAAAGATTACTTCGAAAATATCTACAACGAGGGGAATTCACTACTCGCACTGAAGCGCTTCCAGGATGCCGTTGATGCCTACACCAAAGCCCTTGATGTCAAGCCAGATGACGAACGGGCGCTTCACAACAAGGCGATCGCGCGCGCGCTCCTTGAGGAGCAAAAGAACAAGCCAACCCCTACCCCAACTCCGACACCGGATCCGAATCAATCCCCTCAGCCATCACCCTCACCACAAAGCTCTCCCGAGCAAGACGAGCAACAAAAGCAAGACCAGCAGGATCAACAGCAGCAACAGCAGCCCCAGACCTCCACAACCCCTTCACCTCAGCCGAGCGCCAGCGCAGCACCCTCACCTCAAGGATCCCCATCGCAGGATGCGGCAACTCCCAGCCCCAATCCGAGCGCTAACGCGACCTCATCGCCCCAACAGGGTTCCCCCTCACCCGAGCCCCAAGGCTCCCCTGACGGGGCCACTCCGTCACCCCAGCCACAATCAGAGGATAACGACCGCCTCAAAGAGAACCAAAACGAGGAAGCCGAACCGCCCCCCCCTTCCCAACCGGCATCTCCCGCCGAAGCCCTCGATACCAGGAGCCCCTCCGAGCGGGAGGCTCAAGCATGGCTGGAATCCTTGCCGGAATCTCCACTACTTATCAGAAGAGAGAGGGGGCGGGGGAAAACAGGGGGGCAAACATGGTAACGAGGAACCAAAGGGGGTACATCTCTTTGCACACGCCGGCATCTTATAAGTGCCTCTCAAGCCCCGTGCATTACGAAGGTGTCGCACGGGGGACTTTGGATTGTTTATGAGCCTCAAGAGATATCACGTTTCAACGCGGCACCGACTTATCGTCAAGGCGATCTTCTTATTCGTTGTCACGCTCCTCGTTGCGACCCATGCATTTGCCGAAGTCTCCGTGCGAACAGAGGTTTCCCCAAAGGCCGGAAGCAGAAACGACCTCTTCTTGTTCACCGTTACGATTGAGGGAGCACGCTCAGCTCCACCACCAACACTTACCGACGACACCGACTTCGATGTCTCGCTGTTAGGTCCCCGAACAGCGATCTCAATCGTGAATGGCGTGATGAATTCTCGCATCTCGTATGTCTACCACCTTACGCCCCGGCGCGAGGGCGATCTCCGCACCCCCAAGGTCACCGTGGCTGCAGACGGTCAAACGCTCTCGGCGATGCCGATCAGCGTGCCTATCGGAGCTGGTCTCGGTTCACTCTCGGATCAGCACAAGGACCAAGGAGATCTCCTCTTCCTACGTCAGACCATAAGCCCATCCTCTGTCTATGAGGGGGAGCAAACGGTGCATACGCTCAGCGTCTACACACGCGTCGACTCAAATGACCTCAACATCGAAGAACCTACCAATGATGGTGTGTGGCAGGAGACTCTCTCAGATAATCAGCGTTCGATGCGCCAGGTAAATAACGTCGAGTATACGAGCGTTGAAGCCCTCAAGGTCCTCTTCCCTTTGCGCTCTGGCACGATCACTATCCCCGCCCGCACCCTCAAGGCAAAGATCCCCGATGAACGGAGCAGAAATCGCGGAGGGACGAGCTTTGACCCATTTAGCGACAACTTCTTCCAGCAGTTCTTTGAGCAGGTAGAGTTTAAACCAGTAACGGTGACCTCCAACGAGCTTACTCTTCAGGTTAAGCCACTCCCGCCGATGACGGTCCAAGAGAAGAAAACTGCGCCGACCGTTGCAATCGTTGGTCCGACATCAATCCGTGCTACGTATCCACTTGAGGCGATCTCCACCGGAGAGACGAAATCGATCTCCATTGAGGTCACCAGCGAAGGAAACCTTAACACCCTCAAGACCCTTCCAATCGAGGTCCCCTCCCGCTTCAAAGTATACGAGGAGCGTCCAGAGATAAGAACCGATCGCAGAAGCGGCAAACTCATTACTCACAAAACGTTCAAGTACTCGATCCTGGCACTCTCCCCCGGTCTTGCCCGAATTCCCGGCGTGAAGCTCACCTACTTTGACCCTGCCAAGGGCGCCTACGAGATCGCTTCAACATCAGATATCGCCTTCCCTGTGCGCGGACAGGACCTTGCTGCTGCTGGCTCGCAACCAGCTCAAGCGCCTCAATCCCAAGGCGATACCACGACATCCTCAACAGGTACCGTTCCAACCATGGCTCCTTTGCCGATCGCCCCTCCCCTTGAGTACGAGGAGCCGGGGCTGATTGAGCGCATCTCTGGCTCTATTAGTGTGCAGTTCGCCATCCTGCTTCTCGCCGCTGTGTGCGGTGTCGGTTGTATCGCCCTCTTCGCTGCACAGAGAAAGCCTTCGCCGGAGAGGAATGAGGTATCAGCAACGAGCCTGAACGACGTCGCAACGATGAAAGATCTCGAGGCGTTCGTTCGGCAGGTGATCGCATCGAAGCTCTCGCGAGTATCAGAGAGCAGTACCATGGATGAACTTCGAGCGCGTGTTGTAGCTGCCCTCTCCGACAAGAGCCTCGCACTCTCAATCAGCTCCCTTCTTGATGATATCGAGGTGTACAACTACGGCGGTAATACCGGGGATCGAGACCGTGAGGTACAGACTCTTAAGGAGCGTTTAGGGTTGATTTTAATGCAGTGGCGAAGGTAGCCAACCCCTCCATCGGCATTACCTTTGACCATCTCCGCGCGGCGCGATACCATCGGACCATGCCAATAGAAGCAGCAACCGTCCAAGAAACTTTCAGGCTCATGCAGGTGAAGCTCTCAAAGCTCATCCCAGATGTGGAGCTCCGCATCAAGGCGGAGCTTGTGCACGAGATTAATCGTCGCAAGAAAGAGCGAGGTGCGATCATCCTTGGTCACAACTATATGGAGGCAGCCCTCTACCACACAGTTGCAGACGTGGTAGGAGACTCCCTGGAGCTCTCCCGAAAAGCTGCTGAAACGGACGCCGATCCTATCATCTTCTGTGGGGTTCGTTTTATGGCAGAGACAGCCAAGATCCTGAACCCGACAAAGACCGTGCTTCTTCCAGCAAAGGTAGCCGGATGCTCGCTCGCTTCGAGCATAACAGCCGAGGACGTCCGACAGCTCAAGAAGCGTTATCCAGGCGTTCCTGTGGTCTCGTACATCAACACCTATGCTGATGTGAAGGCTGAGTCTGACTACATCTGCACCTCCGGTAATGCGGCGCGTCTGGTACAATCGATCGAATCGGACACGATTATCTTCCTCCCAGACGAGTTCCTCGCCAGCAACGTGGCTCAAGAAACGGGAAAGAAGATCATCTTCCCCAAAACGGGAGAGCCTCTTCCTTCAGAGCCCGTCATGATCGGGTGGAGGGGACGATGCGAAGTGCATGAGCAGTTCTCGGTAGAGGACATACAGAACATCAGAAAGCAGTTCCCTGGGGTGCACGTTTTAGCTCATCCGGAGTGTAGTCCCGAGGTTGTGGCAGCCTCGAACTACTCTCAGAGCACCTCTCGAATGGTTGATTTCGTTAAGAAGTCATCTGCCCCTCATTTTTTGCTCCTCACGGAGTGTAGC
>JALRCK010000200.1 GCA_023262305.1 Deltaproteobacteria bacterium | reverse complement strand
GCATGGGGGTGCCACTGGTGGGAACTACAGATTGTCACTACCTAGAGCGCGACGATCACTTTGCCCAGGAGGTGCTCATGTGCATCTCTACTGGCAAGACCGTGCTCGACCCAGATCGGTTGCGCCATGAAGGCTTCACGCTCCACCTCAAGACAGAGAAGGAGATGATTGAGGAGTTTAATAACGATGACCGTTGTGCCGAGGCGGTTCGCAATTCAGGTTTGATCGCCTCTCAATGTGACCTCTCCTTGGAATCAAAGACCTACTTCATGCCGAAGTATGAATCGGCAGATGAACGACCTCTCAACGACATCATGGCGGAGATGGCTCGAGATGGATTACAGGGGCGCGAGGATGCGCTTTCAGCACTTCCAGGGTGGGGTGCGGCGCTCAAGCAGCAGTACGTTGAACGGCTTGAGGAGGAGATCGAGCTGATTGGGAAGATGGGATTCGCTGGATACTTTCTTGTGGTAGCGGACTTCATCGTGTGGGCAAAGGATCACGGTATTCCAGTGGGTCCCGGTCGAGGCTCCGTTGCGGGGTCATTGGTAGCGTACGCGATGCGCATCACCGAGGTTGACCCGATATCAAATAAATTGTTCTTCGAGCGATTCCTGAACCCGGAGCGTATCAGCATGCCTGATATCGACGTTGATTTCTGCATCAACGGGCGCGAAGCCGTGATCAAATACGTCGTTGAAAAGTACGGCAAAGAGAAGGTTGCGCAGATCGCTACCTTCGGAACGCTCAAGGCGAAAGCGGCAATTAAAGACGTCGGTCGCGCCCTCGGCATGAGCTATGCCGAGACAGATCGAATTGCTCAGCTCGTGCCTGCTCCTCGGCAGGGATTCGATTATCCGATCGCTGAGGCGCTCAAGATGGAACCGAAGCTTGCCGAGTATGCCGCGGGCGAGGGGCGAGAACTTATCGAACTGGCACAAAAACTCGAGGGGCTGACGCGGCATGCCTCGACCCATGCGGCGGGTGTGGTTATCGGCGATCGTCCACTCGATGAGATATTGCCGATGATGGTCGATAAGGATGGTAACGACGTCACGCAGTATTCGATGACCTATGTGGAGAAGGTTGGTCTCGTAAAGTTCGACTTCCTCGGATTAAAAACGCTCACCGTTCTTCATACGGCATGCCAAATCATACAAGAGAGTCGGGGCGTCTCGATCGACCTGAATGCTTTGCCTCTCAATGACCCGAGGACCTACACCCTTCTGTGTGGAGGTAACACCACCGGAGTATTCCAGCTTGAGTCGAGTGGCATTACAGAGATGGTCGTGCGTCTTAAGCCAAGCTGTTTCGACGATATCGTTGCTATCTTAGCGCTCTATCGACCTGGACCACTCGATGCGGGGATGGTTGACCACTACATCGAGCGTAAGCACGGGCGCGAGCCGATATCGTATCTGCACCCACTCATGAAGGACATCCTTATGGATACCTACGGAGTGATCCTCTACCAAGAGCAAATCATGCAGCTCGCTCGCTCGTTGTCTGGGTATAGCTTGGGAGAGGCCGACATCCTCCGTAAGGCGATGGGCAAAAAGAATCCAGAGGAGATGGCGAAGCAGAAGACTCGCTTCATCTCCGGAGCTGTGGAGAAGGGGATCTCCCAGAAGCTCGCAGACGAGATCTTCCAGCAGATGGAAACGTTTGCCCGATACGGATTCAATCGAAGTCATACGGCGGCGTATGCTCTCGTATCGTTCCAGACTGCGTACCTTAAAGCTCACTACGGCGTTGAGTTTATGGCAGCGCTGATGACCCACGATATGGAGGATACTGACAAGACCTTCAAGAACTTCAATGAGTGTCGCAAGCAGAAGATCCCGGTACTGCCACCTGACATGAATGAGAGCTCTGCAAGCTTTACGGTGCGCCAGGGCAAGATCCTCTTCGGGCTTGAGGCGGTAAAGGGCACGGGGCAAAAAGCGGTCGAGGCGATATCGCGTGCGCGCGAGGACGGACCGTTCAAAGATCTAGAGGACCTCATTAGTCGAGTAGACCTCAATCAGGTAAATAAGCGGGTTTTTGAGAACATGATCAAGAGCGGAGCCATGGACTTCTCCAAGGTGAGCCGCCGAGAGATGAGTGAGCGCCTTGAAGATATCCTGAAGGTGTACGCCTCCCGGAAAGATGTTGACCCGAATCAGATGAGCCTCTTCGGATCAGCGCCCTCAAAGCCTGTCGTCGCCCGCCGTGCGGTAACAGTTCCAGAGTGGCCGGTCAATCAAAAGCTCTCCTTTGAGCGAGAGGCGCTCGGCTTCTACATCTCCGGTCATCCGCTTGAGAAGTTTAAGTGGGACCTTAAGCGACTTGGAGCGCTCTCAACGGCGGATGTAAAGACCAAGCGAGCTAAAGAGGTTCGGGTTGGCGGCGTGATTACAGCCCTTAAGCTCAAGAACACAAAAAAGGGTGACCGTTACGCGAGCTTTGCCCTTGAGGATTGGGCTGGTACGATCGATTCCCTCGTGTGGCCGGATACGTCCCGGAAAATTCAACACCTTATTGTTCCAGATGAACCGGTCATGGTTACCGGTCGAGCTGATGTCACCGAGGAGCGGTGTTCCCTGGTCATCGACAAGATGGAATCCCTCATACAACTCCGGGATCGAAGTGCTACGCAAGGGTTTTTGATGCTAACGGGCAAAGATGATTTGGAGCAGCGTATGCCCGCCGTGCAGTCTATTTTTCGCAAGTACACTGGCACCTGTCCTGTGAAGGTGAGGCTCCAGCTTGATACCGGCGAGGTATCGATCGTCCTGCGGGATTCTGCCAACACTCCTGTGTGTGTGGGACCTTCAGAGGCTTTGTGTGAGGAGGTTGAGCAGCTGTTCGGCCGGCCAGTCCTCTCGTTTATGTGAGGAGACGATGGCTAAATCCAAAGAGTCCTTTCTTCCACCGTTATGGGTCCTGACCGCAGCTACGCTTGTGGGGATCGTATGGCTTGCGATACAGCTCAAGGAACTCGTGGTGTTGTTGGTCATCGGGTATTTTATCGCATATGCGATCGACCCGATTCTCTCAAAGCTTGAGGCGAAGGGTGTCTCGCGTGGCGTCGGTTTCTCAATCGTGTGTGCCACGATCCTCGGGTTGTTGGTTCTGCTCGGGGTCACAGCGATACCGACGATTATCGACGAGTTCCACAAGCTAACGGCAAACCTGAGCAGGTATCTTGAGATCGGCAAGGAGCGTCTCGGTCCCTATTGGGACAAGCTCGTGGCTATCCTGCCACTCCCATCAGGCGAAGAGCAGGATATTACCGATACCCTGACCCAGTTACCGCAGATGCTCGCTGAGGTAAACGGCGATGCCGTCAAGCGGGTGCTTGCAGCCATCGGCGGCACGTTGCTGCAGGGCTACAACCGTGCGCTAGCTCTTGTTAACATCGCCCTCCTTCCGTTCATCGTGTACTACCTTGCCATGGACCTGCCGCGGATCCATTCCTTCGTCGTCGGGCTCGTCCCCCTTACCAAGCGGAGCAAGTTCGTTGCGATCTTCGGTGAGATCGACACATACGTTTCCGCGTTCGTTCGGGGGCAGGCGATTGTGTGCACAATCCTCTTTGTGCTCTACGCGATCGGTCTCGGCTGTGTCGGGGTAGATCTCTGGCTCCTTCTCGCTGCCATCTCAGGTTTTGGAAATATCATACCCTACGTTGGATTCCTTACCGGGATTATCCTTAGTTCCCTGATGGCGCTTGTGACCTTTGGCGACGTTGTGCACCTCTTGTGGGTGTGGGGCGTCTACGCGATCGTGCAGGCTCTTGAGGGTACCTTCATCACCCCCCGTATTATGGGTGAATCCGTTGGTTTATCCCCCTTGGTTATCATTCTCGCGCTCTTTGCGGGTGGGCAGCTCTTTGGATTGCTCGGTATCTTTTTAGCGGTCCCGGCTGCGGCTGCGTTGAGGGTGCTTGCGCGATCGTCCTACCAATGGGTTATCGCGCGCTAGGATGTGTATGTTCGACTCTCCCCTGATACAAAGACTTGTTGCACTTGCGCTGGATGAGGATCAGGCGAGAGATGATATTACTGCCAAGATCACGGTCCCCGCTGGGCATGCATCCAAGGCTAAGGTTATCGCTCGTCAGCGGCTGGTGGTCTGTGGCCTTGATATCGTCCCTGTTATCGTCAAGGAAGGGGGATGGAGCCTCTCAGTGTCGAAGCAAGCCACAGAGGGAACCTGGGTCGAGGATGGAGAGATATTGGTCGAGCTGGCGGGGAGTACTCGTGATCTTCTTGCAGCTGAGCGTACTATCCTGAATTTTTTACAACGTTTGAGTGGAGTTGCCACATCGACCCGGGTCTTCTGCGAGGGAGTGAAGGGGCTCAAGGTGCTCGACACGCGAAAGACGATGCCCGGTTGGCGGTTGCTTGATAAATACGCGGTGCGAACAGGAGGTGCCACGAATCATCGCTTCTCGTTGGCTGACATGATTTTGGTAAAGAACAACCACATCGATGCTCACCCAGGGGGGATTACGGGGGCGTTGGCAGATGTGGTTGCTCACAAGCCTCCGGGGATGCCGTGGGAGGTTGAGGTCCGTGACCTCCATGAGCTGCGCATCGCGCTCTCATTCGCTCCTACGATGATCATGCTCGATAATTTTAAGGACGAAGTGCTCACTGAGGCGATTGGGGTTGTGCGAGCTTCGGGTCATAAACCTTTGATTGAGGTCTCTGGAGGCGTGTCCAAGGCTCGGCTGTCGGTGATCGCGGCTAGCGGAGTGGACGCTGTCTCGGTAGGTGCGCTCACTACGCAAGCGCCCAATGTAGATATCTCGATGAGGATACTCTAGGTGGAGAAGATTCGAGAGTTAGCGGTTTCGGGCTTCGCCTTCGTACACCTCTATGATGAGGTCACGTCCACGATGGACGTTGCACGAGAGAGGGCAGTTTCGCTCGGAGGTGATTGTGGCTCCGTTTGTGCGCTGGTTCAATCCGAGGGACGCGGTCGACAGGGACGCAGGTGGACCTCTACCGCTGATGCCTTGATGATGACGGCACTTTTTCCAACCACTGAGCCCGTTGCCTCGCTCAGTGGCTACTCTCTGGTGGTAGGGCTCGCTCTCGTGGATGCCTTTGAGCCTTTTGGAGCACACCTCAAACTTAAATGGCCAAACGATCTCGTAGTCGTGAGAGGGGG
>JALRCK010000001.1:23856-26638 GCA_023262305.1 Deltaproteobacteria bacterium | reverse complement strand
AGCCGCTTGTCATCGAAGCCGTGGGCTCCGCCGAGAAATCCTTTGTTAGTGACGGCGATGCTCACTACTTCGCCGCTCGTGAAGATCAGCGACGCAACTCTCTGCATCGACCAGTCAACGACGACCTCCGGATCCTTGTCCCGAAGATAATCCTCGTATTGACTTCGAACGCTTGCAATCAGAGCGTCACGCGAGATCTCTCCACCACTATCGTCGAGAGGGGCGTAGAGCGCCTGCTCTATGTGCTTTGTGATATTCAGTTGAGCTTGCTCATTGATAGTGCCCGGCAACTCAGGGATCGTCTCTAGTTGCACCTTTGCGCACGGTGTTGGATTGCACGCCCCAACCGCAACACTCTCGAACGCGGGTCTCTTACCACCTGTTGAGGTCATACAACCCGTCACCATGAACAAAACAACAACAAAAGTGCTTAAAGACCTCATGCGCTAAATTCCTTGTAGACCCTGAGATGATAGCAGAACTGAAATAAGAATGCCCAGCGCGGTAAATGCACTGATTAAAGCTGCGCGGAATACTCATTTCGCTGGAATCACCGATGGTTACCGAGCCGCAACACTAGTAGAGCCCCCTGCTCTCCTGCTCCTATGCAGGGACCCTGCGAGCCTCTCAACCAGAGTCCACCGGGTGCTATTGGGCACGCATCTTCCCGCGAATGCTCGCCGCCTTGTGGAAATGCGCTGAGATAAAGTCTCGATTCAAACGGGTGATGTATTTGATGCTGATCCCTTTCGGGCACGCCTCCTGACACTCTCCGTGGTTGGTGCAGCCGCCGAACATCTCCTCGTCCATCTTCTTGACCATCGAGATGACCCGGCTCGCTCGCTCCGGCTGACCTTGGGGAAGGAGCCCAAGATGAGCGACCTTCGCTGCCGTAAACAGCATTGCTGACCCGTTCGGACAAGCGGCTACGCATGCCCCACACCCGATACAAGCGGCAGCATCGAACGCCTCGTCTGAGAAATCCTTCTCAATTGCGATCGAGTTGGCCTCGGGAGCTGCTCCCGTGTTAACGGACACATAGCCTCCTGCTTGTTGGATGCGATCAAAAGCTGAGCGATCTACGACGAGGTCTTTGACCACAGGGAAACCGTTCGCCCTAAATGGCTCAATGTAGACGGTGTCGCCATCCTTGAACGTGCGCATGTGGAGCTGGCAGGCAGTCGTGAGCTTCTTTGGACCGTGGGGACGGCCGTTGATCGACATCGAACACGACCCACAAATACCCTCTCGACAATCGTGCTCGAAGGCGAACGGAGCTTTGCCCTGCGAAACGAGCCGCTCGTTGAGCATGTCGAGCATCTCAAGAAATGAGGAATCCGCGCTTACATCCTGAAGCTCGTGCTTCTCGAAGGCTCCCTTTGAAGATGGACCACCCTGCCGCCAAACGAATAAGGTAAGATTCATAACAAACTCCTTACTTATAACTTCTCGTAGCCAGATGAACGTTCTGGAATTCGAGGGGTTCCTTCGTTAATTCGTGACCGCCCCCCTCCTTTTGACTCCACACCGCCGAGTAGCAGTAGTCCTGGTCGTTTCTCTTCGCCTCGCCATCTTCTGTTTGGTACTCTTCACGGAAGTGACCACCGCACGACTCATTTCGATCGAGTGCATCGATGCACATAAGTTCTGCGAATTCGAAGAAATCGGCAACACGACCCGCCTTCTCAAGCTCCTGATTGAGCTGCTCACCGCTACCTCCAACGAAGGCACGAGTGTAGAACTCATCCTTCAGTTGGTTGATCTTGACGATTGTATCCTTGAGGCCAGAGGCGTTTCTAGCCATGCCACAATTGTCCCACATCAAACGTCCGAGTGTTCGGTGGTAGTGGTCAACAGGCTTGTTACCCTTCATTCCCAGGAAGGTAGAGAGTCGACCCGTCACACGCTCCTCCGCTGCCCGGACTGCGGGCGCATTCTCGGTCAGCGAGCCAGGCTTAACGCCTGCTAAGTAATCGCCGATTGTGTAGGGTAGCACGAAATATCCATCGGCGAGCCCCTGCATCAGCGCGCTTGCACCTAGGCGATTAGCTCCATGGTCTGAGAAGTTCGCTTCACCTGCCGCAAAGAGCCCGGGAATGGTCGTCATCAAGTTGTAATCTACCCATAGACCGCCCATCGTATAGTGCGGCGCAGGATAAATCCGCATAGGGAGCTCGTAGGGATTCTCCCCTGAGATATTATGGTACATGTCGAAGAGGTTGCCGTACCGCGCTTCGATAGCGTCACGCCCAAGCCTCTTGATACTGTCGGCAAAATCGAGATACACACCAAGCCCCATTGGACCGACACCATATCCCGCATCGCATCGCTCCTTCGCCGCACGAGACGCGATATCGCGGGGGCTAAGATTTCCAAAGCTCGGATACCGACGCTCAAGATAGTAATCCCTCTCGCCCTCTGGAATATCCGCTGGTGCTCGCTTATCACCCTTATTTTTCGGCACCCAAACGCGTCCGTCGTTTCGAAGCGATTCAGACATGAGGGTCAATTTTGACTGGTGCTCGCCCGACACGGGGATGCTCGTTGGGTGGATCTGGGTAAAGCAGGGGTTAGCCATACCTGCCCCGTGGCGATACGCACGCCAGATAGAGGTAACGTTGCATCCCTTAGCATTCGTGGAGAGATAGAAGACATTTGAGTAACCGCCAGTTGCAAGAACCACAGCATCAGCCACGTGGCTCTCAATCTTTCCCGTCCTCAAGTTGCGAGTAACGATGCCCTTGCAGACACCATCCACGATAATAAGGTCCAGCATCTCCGT
>JALRCK010000001.1:12397-23846 GCA_023262305.1 Deltaproteobacteria bacterium | reverse complement strand
TATCCGTTGAAGGAAACATCGCAACATTTCCATCGTGAATCTGACGGTTGAGAGCCGAGTACGCGCCAAGCAATAACTGTTGACCGGTTTGACCCTTCGCGTAGAAGGTCCTCGATACTTGAGCGCCACCGAAGGAGCGATTAGAGAGGAGACCACTGTATTCGCGGGCGAATGGAACGCCCTGAGCCACGCATTGGTCGATGATGTTGACGCTCAACTCCGCCAGCCGATAGACGTTGCCCTCGCGCGCCCGGAAATCTCCACCCTTAATCGTGTCGTAGAAGAGTCGATAGACGCTATCGCCGTCGTTTTGATAGTTCTTAGCTGCGTTAATCCCCCCCTGTGCTGCGATGCTGTGGGCACGCCGGGGAGAATCCTGAAAACAAAAAGCCTTTACCCGATATCCCAATTCTCCGAACGATGCCGCCGCCGATGCGCCAGCCAGACCGGTACCGACCACGATGATCGAATACTTTCGCTTGTTAGCTGGGTTTACGAGCCGTATGGAAGCTTTGTGCTTCTTCCATTTCTGGTCAAGTGGTCCGTCGGGGATCTTTGAGTTGAGGTTAAGTTGCATGGTTGATCTCCAAAAAAAACGGATTAGTGCAAGCCGGCGTTACTGGTCTCAATAGGGGGCGGTAAAACACCGGCGATTACGCCGAGGGGCACCGATGAGAAGCCGACAAACATAGCGACCGACACGACCTTTGCTACGTTTCGAAGGCCGTTGTTCCAGCGAGGCGCGTCAACGCCGAGGGTTTGAAACATGCTCCATGTACCGTGGTACAGGTGCAGAGCAAGCAGAGCCATTGCAACCACGTAAAAACCAACTGTGGGGAGGCTCTCGAAGGCGTGGTGAACGTTCGCATACACCTGACCGTGAACAAAACCACCGAAGTGCACCGTTCCAGTTGTCAGGTGAAGGATGTGAAAGGTGATGAACACAATTAAAAAGAGCCCGCCGTAGAGCATGGTGCGCGACGCGGCGTTCGCTGATCGGTACGACGTTACCTCGTACCCCTTCGGCTTAGCTCGTCTATTGAGTCGGGCAAGTTGTATTCCGCTCACAGCATGCACGAATACGCACAGTAGGAGGACGATACGAACGATCCACAACACACCCTCCCTGCCGAGCATCTCCGACCCCATCGTTCTCAGAAAAACCCCGTAATCGTCGATCTTGTAGTCGCCTGTTGCGCCGTCAATCCCAGCAAAGATCTTGAGATTCCCGGCCATGTGTCCGACAACAAACAGCACGAGCACGAGTCCGCTCACCGCCATCGCAATCTTTTTTCCAACCGTCGAGCGATAAAAATCACAAACTATTCCCATACCACCTTCCCAAAGGGAGATACTCTTTTTGGTTACATACCAAGCGAGCGTTACCGACATTCGAACCGATACGACCCGCCGAACCGACACACAGCGCTGTAACGATGTAGAGCGGTCTTTTAGGAGCGCGCACTGGACACCATTATCCTCCAGTATCGTCCAACGGTAGTGCGGCAGCTGCCTACAAAAGGCAAACCGTTGGACATATGCCTTTTTTAACCGACTGTTGAGCCTGGCGAAACACGTAAACGGAGTAAATCCAACAACGCCCTCACAGGCTTAGCACTCTAACAGCCGGGTATCGACATCCTCCTACCTAGCAGCTTACATGAGTAATATCAAATCCTTAGAAATACGCTCAAAAACCTGTGACTAGAAACTACGAACCGTCCATAATTGCGCGGCGCTAAACCTTTTCACCAGGCTTGAGAACATGACTAACGTCTCTACTCACGGAACGGTCATAACGGAAAAACCGTCCGCTGGACCGATCCTCCTGGGAGAGCCGCTCGGCATCATAACGCGAACCGCATCCACAACTGCCCTCGTTGCCCCAACCCTCGACACCTCATCCCCTGTCAGGGTGAGCGACCTGGTCGGAATCGAGTTCGGGACGCTTATCCTCGTCGCCCAGGTCGCTGCCATAAATTCAGCCGGCTCCAGCTCGGAGTACATAGTTACCCTTATCGGCACTATCGATACCGACGATTGTTCCATCTCTCGAGTTGTGGCGGCAACGCCACACAACGGGGCGTCAGTTGTTCGTTTAAGCGAAACAACCATCAAAGCATGGTTGGAGGGGAGATCCTCCTTGGTTCAGAGCCAAGCGCTTGCCGTAGAGCTTGAGCTCGCCTCCTCACCGCTGTGCCCCTCCCAAATGTTAGCATTTTCACCGGAGCGGATCTTTGGACGACATTGCGCTGTTGTTGGCGCCTCCGGTTCAGGAAAGAGCTGGTCCGTTGCTCGGTTAGTTGAAGAGAGTGCTGGACACAACTCGAAGATTATCGTCATCGACCCCTCGGGAGAATACCGAACCCTCTCGCGCGGCGTGCGACACGTGCACCTTGGGGCATCCAATCGTTCCTTGCATGAATCACAAGAGGTTGTCCTGCCATACTATGAACTGACCGAGGCCGACCTCGTCTCCATGCTCCGCCCCACGAACGCCACTCAGCTGACCAAGCTGCGTGCTGCAATCCGCTCTCTGAAACTTCTCCAGTTCGACCCGCGACTCGGTGTAGATGGCAATCTCCCCAAAGCCCAGCGCAACAAAGTTCCCTTTGAACTTGCGCATACTGAGTATAAGGACGAGATCTCATCACCCGAGAATACTTTTAATATCGCCAACCTTCCGATGCAGATCGGTCTTGAGTGCGTTGACCCTATCCGCAGCCACACCGAGAGTTCATATTGGGGCGCAATGAATACAGAGGACCACACCGCATGCGTTCCACTCATTCATAGACTTGAGGACCTCCTCCAATCTGCGGAACTTGCAACTATCTTTCAACCCGTTCTAGGTCAATCACTGCTCACCGAGGTCGAGTCATTTCTTTCCGACCAAAGCACATCAGTATTGCGCATCTCGTTTGAGTTTCTCCCAACCATAAGCCGGGTGCGCGAGACCATAGCCAACGCCCTCGCAAGGAGCCTCCTCGGCGTGGCTCGCAACAACCGCTTCAGAACAATCCCCTTAATCTTGGCGGTGGATGAAGCTCATCAGATTCTCTCACGCGACACATCCCCACTTTCCGATGCTTACCCCCTTGAGGCCTTTAACGTTATCGCGCGTGAAGGACGAAAATACGGCCTGGTTCTCTGTCTAGCCACCCAACGACCCGGGGATATTCCAGACGACGTTCTAGCGCAGATGGGAACATTTGTCGTTCACCGGCTTGTTAGCGACGTTGACCGCCACGCTGTTGAGCGCGCAAGTGGTGGCTTGAGCTCTGAACTCAGCAACCGCCTTCCGCTCTTTGGACCAGGTGAGGCCCTCCTTCTTGGGGTCGAATTTCAGACCCCACTGCGGGTGGTCATGGCTAAACCCTGCTCACCGCCTCTGTCTGAGGGTCCGAATTTTCAGTCCTCATGGGGACTAGAAACGGTCCAATAAGCGAGCCCCCGTACAATCTATCCTTTGCACTCGTATCGCCCAACGGTATAGTGACGGTGTGAACCCGAGCCTCTACCAGTTCAACACACGCGCTTTGCTTGCTTCGCTAGGGCGAGGGGCAACTCTTGATGATATCCCCGACTCATTCATAAACGATCTTGCCAACAAGGGCTTCGACTGGGCGTGGCCCTTAGGCGTTTGGACGATCGGGCCTACTAGTCAGAGCATTTCGAGATCGAATACCGCATGGCATCGTGAGTACGAGGATGTTCTTCCCGATCTCGCTCTCGAAGATATCTGCGGCTCCCCGTTCGCGGTGTGTGAGTATGCAGTGGATCCCACCCTCGGTGGAGATCGAGAACTTGCTCACCTTCGCGAGCGCCTTGAACAGCGTGGCATCCAACTCCTCCTCGACTACGTCCCTAACCACATTGGCTTCGATCACCGGTGGGTCTCTGAGCGACCGGATTTTCTCATGCAGGGGACTGAAGAGGACCTCGCTCGCGCCCCCGATTGTTGGACGAGGTTGTCTTCCGGAGCGATCGCAGCTTTCGGAAGGGACCCAAACTTTCCGGGGTGGCCGGACACACTTCAGCTGAATTTCTTTAATCCCCACCTTCGGACCGCGATGATTGGCGAGCTGCGCAACATCGCAACGCGTTGCTCCGGCGTGCGATGCGATATGGCGATGCTTCTTGAGCCTGAGGTCTTTCATCGCACCTGGGGGGGGCGACCTGAGAGCCGGGTAGCCCTGCAGGAATCATTTTGGCCGGAGGCTATCTCCTCTATTCGTCGGGACCACCCACATTTTCTCTTTCTCGCCGAGGTGTATTGGAACTACGAACCCAAGCTTCAGGAGCATGGCTTCGATTTCACCTACGACAAGACGCTCTACGATCACCTTATGCACCACAGAGGAGACGATGTCCTGAGGCACTTGGCGTCTCCACGCATCGATAACTTTCGCATGGCGCACTTTCTAGAGAATCACGACGAACAGCGGGTCGCATCCCGCCTTGAATTCCCGGAGCACAAAGCGGCGGCCGTTATTTCGTTTCTTGCCCCCGGGCTTCGGTTCCTCCATCACGGAGAGTCGAACGGTTGGAGAACGAGGATACCAGTCCACCTCGGTCGGGGACCGTCCGAGGTCACTAACACTGAGATCAATCAATTCTACGATCGGCTCATCCCGATCATGAATTCCGAGGTCGCGAAGCATGGGTCGTGGCAGCTCCTCTCGTGCGCCCCTGCTTGGGAAGGGAACCCAACACACAATCATTTCGTCACCTACTACATCGCGCACCCCTCCGGAGATATGCTCGTCGCCGTTAACTACGCAAATTATCAGAGCCAGTGCCTGGTCAAACTCCCCCAGCACGCCAATCTCTCGGGTAAGGTCCGGCTGACAGACCGCCTCTCAAGCGCGGTCTATGACCGAGATTCCCACGAGCTCGTAGACCGTGGACTCTACCTCGATGTAGAGGGGTTTACTGCCCATGTCTTCTCACTCAGCAGAGCCGACGGGGTCTAGTCCAAGGAAGACCGGATCAGCCTCTCGTGCTACACTTGCCGAGGAACCACGGACCGACCATAGTTTCGAAAGTGGCAGCACACCAAACTCTATGAATAACATTTTGGTACCATGACAAAGAATTGGGCGTCTGCGACCGCTCTTTTACCAATCCACGCCCATCTTGCCTCGATATGTTCAGGAGTCGCCCAGCACTCAGTGACTATCCTCGAGGCGCCACCTGGAAGCGGAAAAACAACGATACTCCCTCTCGCTCTAGCCGGGAGTGATTGGCTTGGGAATCGGTCGATCCTCGTCCTTCAACCTCGTCGCCTCGCCGCGCGAACGGTTGCCTGCCGCATCGCTGAACTCCTTGGGGAGGAGGTGGGCGGGGCTGTCGGATATTCCGTCCGCCTCGATTCAAAGCGGTCTCCACGAACCCGCATCGAGGTTATAACCGAAGGGCTCCTCACTCGCCGCCTGATCAGCGACCCGGAGCTCTCCGGCGTCGGTCTCGTCATCTTTGATGAGTTCCACGAGCGCAGCATCCATTCCGACATAAGCCTCTCTCTTACCCTTGACTCACTCTCTGTTGTTCGTCCTGACCTGAAGATCATCGTCATGTCGGCTACGCTTGGAGAGTCCTTACCACCACACATCCTGAGCGGGGCTTGGCGATATTCGTTTGAAGGCACACCGTTTCCGGTTACGACCTCCTACCGCCCCGGAGAGCCGCGCGCCCGTGTTTGGGAGCAGGTGGCGTCAGCAATTAAATCATCACTTACTCGCCACGAGGGGGACATCCTCGCATTCCTTCCCGGTTCGTATGAGATTCAACGCACCCGAGAGCTCCTTGAGCTGGGCGCGTCGTCACTCTCGATCGTTCCCCTCTTCGGGGATCTTCCGTATCATGAACAGGCGCGAGCGATTCACCCCGACCCTCACGGTCGCAGAAAGGTCGTGCTCGCTACTACGATCGCCGAGACGAGCCTGACTATCGAAGGGATCCGAGTCGTTATCGATTCAGGACTCCACAAGGTCTCCCGAGTTGATGCTACCGGAAACCACTCTCTCGTCACCGAGCCCATTACTCGCGATGCAGCCGATCAGAGAGCCGGGCGGGCCGGGCGCACAGCGCCCGGCGTGTGTATCCGGTTGTGGAGCGAACAAGATCATCGAGCGCGGCGGGCCTATCGCGAGCCTGAGATCCTCAGAAGCGATCTGATGCCCTGCCTCCTCGACCTTGCGGCATGGGGGGTCTCATCACTCGGAGACTTCGCCTGGATAACGCCGCCTCCGAAGGTCGCGCGTCAGCTCGCTCTTCGAGCGTTGCGAGAGATCGGGGCGATCAACGACACTGGCGCCATTACCGACCACGGTCGTTCACTCGCACGGCTAGGCGCACACCCGACGCAAGGAACGATAGCTTTGGCGGCTCGGACACGTGGACTTGAGCCAGCAGGGGCGTCGCTCATCTCCCTTCTTGAGGAGCGAGACCTCCTGGCGGGGAACGCAACCACCGCCAACATACTTGCACGGTCCGAACTCCTCACGAACCCGCGAGCACAACGAGACGGAGTCCGTCGAGTCGCCGAGCTGAGGGCGCGTTGGCTTGATCGAATCAAGGCGCTTCCACGGGAAACCTCATCTGAGCCGTCAAAACTCTCGGAGGAGGAAGCGATCGCGGTGCTCATAGCCCTGGCGTACCCCGGCACGATCGCTCGGCAGAGAGAGCCTGGATCTCCTCGTTACCTGTTAGCAAATGGTCGGGGCGCAACCCTTTCATCTGGCGATCCGATGGCACAGGCTGAATTCCTCGCAGTGTGTGTAGTTCACGATTCCAACGGAGACATGACGATTCGCCTGGCAGCCCCCCTTTCACAAGACCTCATCAAGAACGAGCTTCAACACCTCGTTTCGGAGACTCGCTCCCTGGAGGTAAACGATGCGAGCGGGAGCCTTTCCTGTGTCAAGCAAACCAGGATAGGCGCGATAGTTCTTACCTCGAAAATTGAGGAACGCCCGTCGGACATAGAGGTCGCCGAAGCCTTTGTATCGTGGCTCTCCGGACCAGGATTTGACAGGGTCCCTTTTACCGATAAGGCAGAGAGCCTCATCGCACGCGTGGCGTGGGCGGCTTCACGTTGCGATAACCCCGAACTCCCAAACCTCTCCCGTGAGGTCCTCCAGGCATCCGTTGACAAATGGTTAATCCCCGTCCTTCCCCATCCTCCCACTCTGCGCTCGATCACACCACAGATCGTCTACACAGCCCTTGAAGGACTCCTCTCATGGAGCGCCCGCCGCGAACTGGATGAGATCGCTCCCCAATCAATCACACTTCCGAGTGGAAAAGTGCGTCCAATAACCTACACGCCGGAGGGGGCGCCAACCTTCGAATCCCGAATCCAAGACCTCTTCGGAGTATCTCAAACCCCTCGCATCGGTCGCTACCGAGTACCTGCAACGATCCGCCTTCTCTCGCCGGCGCACCGCCCGGTTCAAGTCACCGCTGATCTCGCGAGCTTTTGGAGCACTGGCTACCCGGAGGTGCGCAAAGAGCTACGCGGACGCTACCCAAAGCACCGCTGGCCTGAGAACCCTCTTGAGGAAAGCGACTAAGATTACTACGATATCCTGAAGCCTCTTGCACGGAGCATGCTATGAAACGCGCCTTGACGTCACGCAAAACTTCTCTCTGCCCCCTTGCGTATATATCAGTAGGATTGATTCTGGTAAGCTCGACCTCGTGCTCCGCTATAAAATTTTATCCTGGAGAGGAGCGCGCAGACAGTACGATTGGTCGCCTCCTCTTTAACTCAACCGGGGCTGATATGAAGGTGGTAACCATCGACGGTGTCCCCCACCCGCAACCAGGGCGGACCTTAGAGATCCTACCTGGGTCCCACAAACTTGAGCTCACCTATGAGGAGCACTTCGACCCGGGTGACGATCAAAACGCAGTCGTGGCGAACGGTCAGCATCTGAAGCGTTTTGGGTCGTGCTCTCTGCGCTTCACCATCGAAGCGACGCAAGAGCTCCTGGTTTACGTTGATGCCGGGTCCCATCCTCTGATCGGTTCGTCGATACCACCAACGATTACGCTCAAGGAGCAAGGCTACTACAAGCCAGCGCTCTTTCAGGAAAGATGCACAGAGGGCGCGAGAACTCCGAGCGTAGGCAAGGTCGGCTAGCCCAAATTAAACAGCTTCTTACCTAGGAACCGACGACTCTTCGCTGCTGCAAAGGAGACACGAGTACTTTATCGATACGTTTATTGTCCATGTCGATAACCTCGAAAGAGTAGCCAAACGCCTCAAAGCGCTCACCCTCTCGCGGGACGTATCCAAGGGTGGTCATGACATAACCACCGACTGAATGGAACTCTGCGCCATTGAAGGGGGATTCATCTGCGATCCCGAGGATTTCAAAAACCTCTCGCACATCGCTTCCGGCATCCACAAGAAAGGAGCCATCCTCTCTCTGGAGCACCATCTTCTCCTCTTGAACACCGCCTTCGCCGATATCACCTGCTATAACCTGAAGAACATCGCGCATTGTAACGATGCCGGAGATGCCACCGTACTCATCACGAACGATGCCAAACCTTGTCCCTGATTCACGGAAACTCTCAAGCACCTTGAGCGCACTCATCGACGCCGGTAGGTCGAGAGGCTCTACAAGGATATCCCGCATGCCCTGCGGATACCGCTCACTACAGCTACGCAGCAACACCAGGTCGTGCAGGGAGACGATTCCGACGACATCGTCTTCACCACCACCCCGAACGGGGAACCAGGTGTGCTTCGACTCTGCAGCCCTTTGCACAATACTATCGATGTTATCTTCCACGCCAAAAAACATCACATCCGCGCGTGGTGTCATTAAGGTCACGACCGGTTTATCGTCGAGCTTAAACACCCGGTCTATAATTTCCTTCTCCTCCTGCTCAATGACCCCTGCCTTCTGCCCCTCGTCGACGAGATCCCTAATGTCCTCCTCTACATCTTCATCTGACACCACTTCAGGCTTGAGAGGTCCCAGCACGAGCAATACCAACAAGTGGGCGATACCTGCGCACGGTCGCAGAGCCACCAGAGCAATCGAGAGGAACGGTGCCAGGAGCCGCGACACCGTTTCCGGATAGCGCGCGGCGATCTCAGATGGGATCAACTCACCAAACACAACCACGACGAACGACAGGCCTGCGACAACTGCACAGTACGAAAGAAAGATATTGACGGACGTGGGTCCACCGAGAGCGGCAACGATACATCCGATCCAAGCTGACCCTGAGGCTAAAACAATCGCTACCGTTAGGAGGGCGACCATGACTCTAGAGCCCGAAACGAGCTCCTCACTGCGATCGGTAAGCCGTAAGGCAGCATTGGCTCCAAACGCCTTGCGTTCGATGTCCGCTTCGAGACGATTATGACGGGCGTTTACGAGGGCAACTCGGGCTGCATTAAAGACCCCTACAACCCCCAAGAAAAGAAAGGTCGTAAGTGCGCTAGCAAACATAGTGATAACTGAGAACTACAGAGTCCACAGTGAGACAGGATAGCCTGAGAAGGTTTCGCTGCATAGAGGAACAATAGTGCTGCGTAATCTCAGGGCTTTTTCCTCGAGCAGTGCACTAGCGTTACCCCTGCCTGAGCTATCCCATCGCCACCTGCCTGGAGGAGTCTCTACCCCCCGATCCCTCGCGTACCACCCCACCAGCCGGTCCCTTTACAACCTCCTTCAGGAGTTGACGAAGGTTCTCCAACCGTTCGGCGGGAAGCACTTTAAATTGAGTCCGATGGCACTCCGAAACGACACCCTTGAGGTTTTGCACGACCTCCCTGCCCCGTTCGGTGAGCTTAACACGGACCATGCGGCGGTCGTGGGCGCTACGCTCCCGACTAACGTACTCAAGTCGTTCAAGGCGGTCGAGGAGTCTCGTCATGTCGGGTACCTCCGCGATAAGCTGCCCAGCTACATCTCCACACGACAACCCCTCGGCGCCACCCCTCTCGAGGATGCTGAGAATCGCATAGGTTGCCGTTGTGAGATCGTAGGAGCGTAGGGCCCGGTTTAACTCACCCTCAAGGCGGCTTGCGGCCCGAACGAGTTCAAAAAACACACTCTGCTCGAGGGTCTCCGCGATGAGCAGGTCTCGGTTGCTGGATTGGTCTGTAGGGTCAACTGATGATTGCATACGCCACCTCTGCCTCTAGGAATACCCGACGGACCGCAAGAGTCGTACAAGCTCGGTCATTCAGCACGACCAAACGGCGGCAGAGCCTCTGTCACGTAGACCCCTTGATCAATCCGGTCGTATACCGTCAAATGGCGAGATGATACCGGTCACAAGATATTCCACTGTCCCCGCCTTCTCCCGTTCGCTCGTTGTGGCAGCCGCGACGGCTGCCGGGGTGATGTTGATTGGCTGTGCAGGATCGAGCCACATCAAGGAATCGCAACTGTCAATAACGCCGACCGAGGCAACCACCTCGTTCTCGCGCTCCTCGCAAGGTGCCATCGCGGAGCTCGGACTCACGCCCGACCAACTCGGGAATCCATCCGACCTAGAGCAGAACGCCTCGCTCTCAGTCGCATCACCGTCAGCACGTTCCCTCGTTCTCTCTGAATCGTGGTACTTGCGCGGACAGAACGACCTCGAAGTTCCTATCGCGACCTCTCTCGACAGGTACCTTCGAGCTGCTCACTTCGCATACGACGCTCTTTTTGCTGAAATTTCCTGTGGAACAACCCAGCCGCCAATCTGTGGCGATTTACTCACCGCCTACAACCGAGCGGTGCGAGAGATCGCACGAATGACGAATAATGGCACGCTCCTTCCAGCCTCGGATCCAAACACCTATGCGCTCGCCACACTGTCGGCGGCGCCCGGCATCGATCCACGTGAGTGGGAGCTCACCGTAGACGACGTTTCGGCACCTCCGACCACTACGTTCGGTCCCTCGGGCGCTGCTTGTCAGGTCCTTGCGGGAAGTTCGTCAGAGGGGGGGGGCTATCTGCGGCGCTGTACACCCATCGCCGTCGTGGTCACTTTTGATAAGAGGGCGCATGACGGTCCCTCGCGAGCAGAGATCTCAATCCACACAACGCTGACTGAAAGAACGCTCTCACTTCACGGCTCCGAGATCACCCTACCCCTTGATCTGCGTAGTTCGTGGACACAGCTTCTTTCCACATCTTCCACGAATCCGATTGAGGCGGGATGCCTCGCGCCCGTTGAGCCAGCCCTGCCGACCGTTATGCTTTCACTTCCGTCGTCACCCGCGGACTTCCAGTGGGCACCTATCGCGGCAACGCTGAGCTCTGATCCCGCTTTTCACGATAGATTCAACTTCTGCGTAATCACACCAAGCACTCCAGGGATAGCTGTCGGCGGGCCTCAAGAGATCGTGCGCGCCTTGAATGCTCTGAGCTCGAAACCACTTGAGCATCCAACGATCATCCTGGTGGCTCAAGGGCCCGAGGGCGAA
>JALRCK010000001.1:7183-12387 GCA_023262305.1 Deltaproteobacteria bacterium | reverse complement strand
GCTCTCCTTCGGGGTCTCAAGGATGAGATTCGCGCCCAACGACGTCCGGGTTCCACTCCCGAGCTGGTATTAGCCGGCTCTCTCGTCGTCCCCACACCGCATCACACCGCCAAAGCCGACAGTGCCTCGCTCAGCCAAGCCTTAGAGCTCTCAAAGCACGAGCAGGGGGCACTCAACGATATCAAAAGACTACTGTCGCGATTGTTAGACTCCGATGACGGAGTGCTCGGAAGCACTCGACGCAGCGCTGTAAGCCTGAGTCCCGGCATGAACTTATCTCCGGTGATGTAAGATGGCGCTCAAGACCCCCGGGCAGTGTGATCGTTGCTTCGAGGTCGGTACACCCGTAGCACCCTCACAACCGCCCCTGGTCGTACTGGGAATCGCCCTTGTCGTAGGAGTTGCGGCTCGATTGCTGAGCGCTAACGCCGGAGATAATTTCGACATGGAGTCGTGGTGGATTGCCTCTGAAGCTAGCGTTGCCGGAGAAGTAGTATACACGCGCACACACCGCTATAACTATGGGCCAGTCTGGTTTTGGATTATTGGCGCGTTGCGAGACCTCAGCGCAGCGACTGGTGCCGACACCCTGCACCGACTACACCTCTTTATGACCGGTTTTCTCACGATGGTGGACCTAGGGCTCGCTGCCCTTCTCTATGTGACTATTACCCCAATCGCCGGCATCCTCTTTTTTCTGAACCCTATCTCACTTGCGACCACAGGCTATCACATCCAGTTTGATAACTTCGCAATCCTTCTCGGGCTCGCCGCTTGGGTCCTCTTCTCTCGGGCGACGTCTGCCGGCCGCCTCGTTGTAGCCGCACTCATCTTCGGTCTCTCACTCGCAACAAAACACATCTTTTTCCTCTTCCTCGGTTGGCTGCCCTTTCTGACGACCGTACGCTCCACAGCTGCCCGATGCTTATTCGGCGCAATCGCTCTCGCCATCTTTTTTGGGTCATTCTCTCCATGGCTGAACGATCCAGAGGCCTGGACTGGAATTCAGGCAAACGTCTTCGGATACCACTCGACTGAAGGGCATTCACTCACCAGCCACCTCGCCCACTTCGTACCGTGGGTACCGGCTCGAACGCTCTTCATGGCATTGGCTCTGGTCGCAGGGGCGCTACTCAGCAGACCAAAACGCCTCCACAAAGACGCACCGCTCCTGTACCTCGTCGCGTTGACGGCCCTCTCTTCAGGCATGGCGCGGAACTACCTCGCAATACCGCTCGTCGCAATCTTCGCTTTTGGATTTACGGTGAGCGGGGCGGCGTATTTAGCGGTAGCGAGCCTGATCTTTTGTACCGTCACGTCTGCCCTTGGCTCGCACGAGGTAATTGCAAACCTCTTTTCAAATCCGCTGGTAAGCTATGAACTCGCTCAGGTACTTCTCTTCGCCCTTCTCTGTGAGGTTGTCCGACGGCAGCGGGGTCGGGTCGTGCAACCCGCTATTGCGGCGTAGCGATGCCATGCGAAGCTTCAAACGCCTCAGCCTCGATACGGAATGCATCTTTTGTTCGCCCCATTCGGGAGTACAACTCAGCTAATCCGCGCATAACGCCCTTTACTCGGGTGTGCCCGTTGCCGAGAGTCTCTTCGAGCACCTGAACAGCAAACTTAAACAACGCCTCAGATTCATCAAATCGCCCCTGCTCACGGTACACGCCTGCCAGGGCGGCGAAGTTCATCCCGCAATGAGGGTGACCAGTTCCTAGCACGGCAACAAAGTTGTCATTTGCTCGAACGTAGAGCGTCTCTGCGACCTCAAGGTGTCCTACCTTCCTGTAAAGAGCAGCGAGGTTACTCAGGGTGATACCGATGTCAGGATGAAGCCCATCAAAGAGCCGCTCGAAGATCGACAACGCCCCTGCAAACATATCGATCGCCTCACACTCCCTTCCGAGATGGCTGAGCACAACGCCAAGGTTGTTCATCGTGCGACCCGTTTGAGCATCCGGAGTTTCACAACGCGCGCCAACACGACCAAGGGCTCGAACGTATGCGTTCTCTGCTTTTTGGTACCTCTCCTGAGCCTGGTAAACGGCCCCAAGGTTGTTAAGTGCCACGATCCCAAGTTCGGAACGGTCGTCAAGAAAGTCGCGAATGATACTGAGCGCTTTCAGCGCCGAAAACTCCGCCTCGTTGTAGAGCCCCTGCTCTCGACACACCTGCGCGATTTTGTTGAGACAGACAACGGCGAGGGCTGGCTCGTCTTTATGATGACGCTCAAATATTCGCAACGCGCGCTTGTAGCTTAGGAGCGCTTTGCCGAAACGACCCGCTATGTGAGCACGATCACCCAGGCGGACGAGATAGTGTCCGATAGAGTCCCCCTTTGGAAGAGCGGCCTGCTCCTCGGTTATTAAAGAGTGTTGCTCTGATACAGCGGGGGTCAGGACGGAAACTTGACGACATACACTTTGCAAGATTTTCATGCTCATAACTGCTCACTCAACCGCTCTGGCGACACCTAAGTCGCTTACATATCTATGGAAGGGTAGGTCTCAGGCGCCATCCGGAACCCAACCACACATGAGCTAGTTCAAGGTCTGTGCCAAAAGTGGGTCGTGTTTTTACATACGGATAATTCCGATCATATCCACACAGATTAGTACGGTCTTTTCTGAGCCCGCTTCTGAGTTTTCGATTCATTTACCCAACCAGGAGCGCTACCATCACCCCCTTTCGACCGAGGTAGTATGGACCCGTTTTACCATGGCCCCTTACGGCCCTTTACAGACAAGCTCCGCGAGGTGTCGGGTCTGTCTGCGACGCCTGCTCTGCCTGACGTATTTGCAGACGCCGGTGAACTGGGTCGGATCGCGCGCACTCTCTTGGTTGAGCTCCCTCCACGGCAACAGGAGATAGTCGCGCAGTTCTGCACACACAAGCTGAGCGAGAAGCGTTGGGTTCGGCATCAGCACAACCGCGAAGTTGCCAAGGTGGTACTTGACGAAGTCTGCCTCACCGCAGAGGGTTCCGCGCAAGATCTCGGTCTCGCCTTCACAACAGCACTTGGAAAAGTAGAGGCTCCATGGATGCACATCCTGGTCAATCTAGAACTCGCTGAGCTTCTCTCCCGCTCGCATGTGTACGCGCCATCCTGCGCCATCGCCTACCTCCAGACCTTTCGTTTATTTGAGCGATACCTTGATCAACGCGCATTCGCACAAGGACCGCGTGTATCCCTCTTTGAGCCGATCGCGCTTGCTCACGGTGACCTAAACCATGCTGAGGCGATCGCACTGCAATCGGCATTGCCCTACGGCGAGGAGGCGCTCAGGCTTCTGTGGGGTTTGCAGGCTCGCGATCAGGACCACGGAAATCTGATCGGCCTAAAAGTGCTTCGCTGTGAGGAGACAGAGCTTGCCGCTCGGCTTTACAGGTGGCTGCAGCGCCTTGACAACATTACTGGTCCGTCGAAACCGAGCTGGCATAGCGCGCTTTGCGCAGCTCTTGCGCACTCGGAGGCTGGCACAGGCCCACTCCAGACTCGCCTCAAGGACACTCCGCGGTCAAAAGCTGTCGCAGTGCTTGTTGCTGACGCACGCAACCTCGTTCATGCGGCGCAGAACGATGAAGCTGAAATGAGCCTAACCTCCCTCGTCAGAGCTCTCGGCTCAGATACCCAGAGGTATACCACTACTATACGAGATCATCTCCTTGAGGCTGGCTATCTCCTTGCACTTGTGACCTACCGCAATAGGTCGAGCAGCTCTTCTTGCGATAGGCAGGTGAAGCATCTTCACAAGACGTGGAGGAAGCTGGAGGGCGATTTCCATGAGATCGGAACCCTGTGGGCTAAGACAGTGGTTGACGCTCGGGCGCTGGCGCTCCATGAGATCCCAAAAGCTTGGAGGTATCCTCCAAAGCACCTCCCGATCTAGTCAGTTCAACAGCCGGTCCTCGGCGCTCAAACGGCTTCTCATCCGCACCCGCACACACCGGCAGGTCATCTAAAAAAGTGGGCGCGCACGCATGAAGATCGGAATCATTCAGCTCTATGACGATAGAAGAAAGGGGTACGGGGACCTGACTGGAGGTGTTGCCGAGGCGTACTGCGCTCAGCATGGCTACACGTACGTGCGTTACAGAGAGATGCTCGACCCTACCCTCATACCAACGTGGAACAAGCTCGTCGCCGTTCTTAGAGAACTCCCCAACTTCGACCTGGTCTTATGGCTCGATGCAGATGCGTTGATCGTCAACCCCGGACACCGTATTGAAGACGTTATCGCACCCTACGAAGCCGGTAAGGACATGTTCTTCTCGTCCGACAACATGGGGTTGTGTGCGGGGGTGTTCTTCGCCAGGAATACTCCCTGGGTCACGAACTTCCTTACAGGGGTGCTTGCAGTTGGCGAACTCCCAGATTGTGGACACCTCCACGAGCAGAAGACCATTCGAACCCTCTTTGAGAGTTACCCGAAGGTCAGGGACAAGATCTCTTTGATACCAGACTCTGTCATCCATTACCCCTACTCTGAGTTCGATCCCTCAGCATTCATAATGCACTACTGGGCGATATCAAACCCCTTTGAACAAGCTGAGATCAACATTCGCAATATTATAAAGCACGGATGGCGCCGCCCGTTTAAGCGCTAATATGCACCAGAATCCGCTTAAGGCTGGTTCGGATTGGACGCGCCCCCCACTTGCAAGCGCGAGCGTAGCAGATCAAAGAGAGAGCCGGCCGAGAGGAACTGAAACTCATACCGAGCAAAACGCACCAGGTCACAATCCTGCAACAGCGTGCCGCGGTCATCGATCAACCTTCCGTTGATAAAGGTGCCGTTGGAGGAACCGAGATCCTTGAGATAGTACTCCTCACCGCGGATCTCCACTTCGGCATGGCTCCGTGAAATTGCAAAATCCATCATGAGGATATCGTTATCCTGAGTGCGTCCCACTGAGAAGCGCCGCAAACCCGCTATCGGACCACCAACATGCTTCCTTAGAAGGAAGATGCACTGATCTAACGAAGCGCCCTCAATGAGCTGCTCTATCTGCGCTGCACTGAAAGCCTGGGTCCTCTGATGCTTACCCAGACCGTGACTTCCCGGCTTCTCAAGATTGCCGTCGCGAATCCCTGAACCAACAAATGCGGGACAGTGAAGCGAGAGAATGAAATCATCTCGGGAGCCAAGGGCTGCGATATCGAGAAGGGTCCTGTAACACGCCTTTCCAGGGGTTTTTAT
>JALRCK010000001.1:0-7173 GCA_023262305.1 Deltaproteobacteria bacterium | reverse complement strand
AGAGAATCGATCAGCCGCTGGCGATGCATCCCGGCACTAGAGAGGGGAGCGGACTCGATTTTTTCGTGAGAACTGCTCCCGATGAGCTGCTTTAACCACTTCAACATACAGTAATCCTATTGAAATAAAACTAGCCCAGCAATCGGTATTCTATACCCGTATTTGCGTAGCACATGACGAACTCATATTCTGGTCCTTATGACATCGTACGCAGCCCGCCCCTCGATTGACTACCCAACCCCACGAGATCCCACCCCGCCACGCCCCTCAGTCGAGGCGGTGCCAGTATCGACTCATGCTTTCGGTGTAAATTGGACAGCCGCGTTGAGCACCTACCGAAATGAACGCCGGGATTGTGCCAACCCGAAGCCCAACGAAGATCGGGTCCGGATTGACCCGGCAACCGGTCTTATAGTGCTCGCCGACGGAATTACTCGAACAACAGACAGCAAGGGGGTCTACCCGGATCCCAGCCCCTCGGCTCAAGCAGCTGATCTCTTCTGTGCAACGGTAGTTTCTGCTCGCAAGCAGTTCTCTAGCCTCTCACTCCAAGCGCTTCGCTCAATCGTGGAACAGGGAAACGAGGCTCTCAGAGAATTTAACGCCCAACGTTTTCCCCGCCCCGATTTTGCATGCAACGATCGGGCTGGCGTTGCGATGACGGTCGGAGTCGTTGAGGGAGAAACGTTGTGGCTCGCATCGATAGCAGACTGCTTCTGTATAGGTGTCCGAAAAGGAACCCCTCTGCGCTTCGCCTGGGAAAAGACCTCTCACTCCAGAGCTGAGTACGTCCGCCTTGGGGAGATCGCCGCCCGGGAGCTCCTCAGGAACAAGCCAGGTACCCCTGTAAGCTACGGCGCCTTGACGGGAGAGCAAGAGGCGCTTCCCTTCGTTGAATACTCGGTGATCCCCCTAAACGACATAACTCGCTTGGTGTTCTCCTCGGATGGACTCCTGAGGGTTGCCCAAGAGGACCCTCACTGCCTGACCTCAATGACGCCAGGGGAATTGGTCAGGCACGGTCGCCGATTCGATTCGGTCCACAACGAGACGGACGATAAAACAGTTGTCGCACTCGACCGACTCACACCGTGATTTTAAGCCTACTCCAATCCGACCAGTCGCACTACACTGGAGCCCTCGGGTCTCTCTCCAGAGCGACCTAGCGGTGCAACTGAAAAGCCAACACATACGTGGAGAACGCTCAATGTACGCCCTTTGTAGAACCCTTGCCGCCTGTCTTTTAGTCCTTGTTGCATGCGCGCCCTCGACCACTGGAATACCCACGCCTGGTCCGGGCGATCCGATGCTCCATTACACCCTTCCACCCCTGCCATACGCGGCTAATGCGCTGGAACCGAGCATCGACGCACAGACGATGACGATCCACCATTCGAAGCATCATCAGGCCTACGTAGACAACCTCAACAAGGCTCTCACGGACACCCCACTTCAGCGCATCCCTCTCGATCAGCTGCTTCGATCCGCATCCGCCCTTCCTCCTGCCGTCAGGAACAACGGAGGAGGTCACTGGAACCATACCTTCTTTTGGCGAATTATGACGCCAGCCGGGCGCTCCGGTGCACCCTCAAAGCCTCTGTTGGATGCAATTAACGCAAGCTTTGGGTCCCTCGATGCGTTCAAAGAAAAGTTCGCAGCTGAGTCGATGGGACGGTTCGGATCAGGATGGACGTGGCTCATCAAGACACCCACCGGATTGACGATCGTATCAACTCCAAACCAAGACAACCCGATCATGGACGTTTCACCTGTTCGCGGCGCCCCCATCTTGGCGGTGGATCTTTGGGAGCACGCCTACTACCTGAAATATCAAAACAAGCGCGCCGAGTACCTCAAGAATTGGTGGAACGTGGTCAATTGGGCAGAGGTTTCGCAGCTCTATGGACAATAACTCATGCTTTAAAGGTGTCTTAGAGAATAGTGGCGGACACAGCTAATAGAGTCAGGTGCATCTCTCGGCATGTATGACTCACGATAAGAGAGAAGTAGAGCGGCACAACGGTTGTGGCGCTCTACCTAAAAAATATTAGGTCGGTTTCACCCACACCTCATTCTGAAGCATCGAAACGACACTCCTGAGCGAGGAAAACTCGGAGAGGTCATCAGCAAGGGAGCTAAGCCAACTCCTCATCGAATCGATGAGCTGTTGGCTACCACCGCTCTCCCGGACCACCTTAGTGAGCCGAATGGCGAGGGCGAACTTATCGCCTAACGGAGCGCCCGCCCCCTCTCCAGCCGTAAGCCGGTTCAGGAATTCGATCGCCTTTGACTCAGAGCCGAGACCAAAATATTGGCAATCAACACTGACAACGCCCGACGCACCGAGCATGAAATCCCGGAACTCGATCGCATCGACCAAATCCCTAAAGTCAAAGCCGCGGCGCGTAAGAGCCCTGAGCCTGCCCAACATCCACTCACTTGGCGTTCTGTACACCATGGTCATTATCCTCGAACAAGGGAACCGGTGAGCCGATCCTTCGACTCACAACAACATGCGATCCCCTCCCTGCACGTCCGTGCGGTCGGGCAAGGAGTGGATCGCAGAACAACCTTTTCGCCACAGATGTGGCTCTACTTCTCTCTCTTCATGAGAAATGCTCGTCTACCCGTTGACCGAATATTTGTTGGCGGACCAGCTTACCGCACTCCGTTTGACTAAGAAAATAACGCGCGAGGTCGCTTTCCACGCGTGTGCGCACGGGCCCGAATCACCCCATGGATTTTTCGCCTGGGTCCCGGAGATACACCAATAGTCGCGCCTGCCTCCATCTGCTCCTGCGCCCCCGCCCTCCCCGTCAAATCCCGCAAAAGGTCACCTAGCTTCAACTACTTACAACGCCTTTAAGGCACACCAAGACCAAATTCCGACCATAACACCTACAGAACTAGCTAGTGCAGGGCTTCAAACGTGAAATCTCAAACCGTCCAGACTAACCCCCATGAAACGACTACTAACGATGTAGACGATCATTCCCAAGAGGTTGCGCAGGCGATTGCCATCGCCGACGTGCTCCTGGAGCGCATAGCAGTTATGCGCGGCGGTCCGGAAACCTCCCACACCCACAACAACATCAACCGCTCTCCCTCTCCAGCCGAAACGGGTCAGGAATACTCAAGGAGGGCAGGCGGCGGATATCAGTCCCAAGGCATAACAACGGGAACTGCCAATTCCACTCCAGCAACCAGCACCCAACAGAATCCACCATCAAACATGATAGACGCGACGCGGCTTGCTGACGCCATTCTCAATGCCGCCCTGCAGCGAGGTGGGTTCCCCCTATCTCCGGGATATGGTTTAGGCCCCCTCACGCAGCCCCCTTCTGCTGGACTACCCGTTCCAGGATGGATAGGTCACCTCTCGCCATATGCCAATCACTCAGGCGAGCGAACAGCCCCCCTTGAGAAGCCACATCAAGTCCATGAGCGTCCAGGGGAGCCTCGAAGCCGCGAGGTGATTGGGCGAGAACCCGTGCAACTCCGACCCGAGGCTGGCGAGGTGCGCAGAGAGGATATAGCACGCGCAATTTCGCAGCTTCTCACAGGAGTCGTAGACGAGCGTGCTGTCAAGCAACCTTCCGCTCAAGCAGCTGATAAGGGTGATCTCACTCGCTCCCCCGCGGAACCTGGTCCTACCTCCGCCGAGCAAAGACCGTCAGATCCTAGGCGAGAAGTTGCCGCTCAAGAGCGTGCGCCCGTCACTCCCGTAGACGTTCAAGCCATACTGAACGATCCCCGTAACGATGCAGCGCGGATCATTCAGCAGCTCCTTGCCAACGATGCAGCCCACAAGATTCCGCAGGGGACAACTCATGACGTCACGGGAAGATCACAACAAGCCCCGAACTCTCAAGAACAGCTCCCCTCCGCTTCAACAATCCAGGGCTCGATTCGGGCACACACCGACCACCTCCGAGACATCCTGCAAACAGTGCTGGAAAGAACTACACCACGTCCGTCCAACGACCCAGATTTTCGCCCCCAATCACAGGCATCAGCAGTTGGGACGACGGGAGACTATACCCGCATCGAACCTCCGGTTCGAAATGTCCCGCCATCAACCGACGTTCAATGGGAGGGCCGAAACGCACCAACTCAACCGAACGCCGGCACCGAACCATCGATGACACGCATCGAGCACGGCACCTCTGGCAGAGGCGACCAGCTCGCTCGACCGGTCGGACCAGACGGACCCCCACGGGTCGACTCACTGACTACCCCCCTGAACCACGCCGAGCAGGGACGGTCGCTACTCAGAGCGATACACTCTGCAGCAGACAAAATTCTCACCATTGAGGTGCTTCGCAAGCTCGACAGAGCGCTTGAAACCGCTATCATCTCCGCAGCAGCTGGAGTAACCCTGGGGATCATGGGGGCGGAGGTGGTCGCGAGGGAGATATTCAAGGTGGCCCTCGGGTTGTTGGAGCTGCTCAAATCCGAAAAGGAGACCAATCCCACCGTCGAGAGCGTGATTACGGACCTTGAAGAGATGTGTCATGACCGCGGTGTCGAAAAGATCGAGAAGCCTGCAGAGCGGGTAGCTGATATCACCGGTGTGATCGTCCTCTCCGGAAGCGGACTCCCCGTTGAGGGAATCATCGTCGACGGAGGTTCGCTTGGATTAGCGATAACCGACATAACCGGCCACTTTCACCTCCGCAACGTGCCGCTCGACACGGGATTCGAGCTCCTGGTCAAAGACAAAAACTATACGTTTTTTCCTGAAGCGATCGTTGGAACCGTCTCTGGCTCCGATTACTACACAGTCACGGCGACCAAGAACTGACCAAGAGAGCGGTGACTTTACGTCCACCCTTGACCAGGAGTTGTTCCGTTTCGCGGCTCACGCTCTTCGTCAACTGGCCCGCTCTGCCCCTTAAAAAAGCCCTTTGCCATCGCAAGTACACCCCCGAGATCGGTGAGGTTAGCTGGAAGCACCACGGTGCTGCTACGTTGTGCTATCTTACCAAATTGAGGGATATACTGTTCCGCGATGCGTAGCTCCATCGCCTGCCTCCCACCCTCCGTCTTGAGTGAATCGCCGACGAGTCGTAATCCCTCAGCGGTAGCTCGAGCGACCTCAAGTATCGCCTCAGCCTCACCCCGTGCGCGGTTTACCTGAGACATCATACTCGCCTCAGACTCCTTAATCTGCCGTTGCTTCTCACCCTCGGCTGAGTTGATTGCTGAGTCCCGCTGCCCCTCTGATGCAAGGATTGCTGCTCGCTTTTCCCGCTCGGCTTTCATCTGTTTCTCCATCGCAGTAATGACCTCGCGAGGAGGTGTGATGTTTTTAATCTCGTACCGAAGCACCTTGACACCCCACGCCTCAGCGGCTTTATCGACCTCGGTTACAACGTTGGAGTTAATATGTGCGCGAGCCTCGAACGTTTTGTCGAGCTCGATCTTTCCGATCTCACTCCGCAGGGTGGTCTGAGCCAGCTGGATGATTCCAAACATGAAATCATCGATACCGTACGACGCAGACTTAGCGTCGATAACCCTCACATACACCACACCATCCACGGCAACCTGAACGTTGTCGCTCGTGATGCACACCTGCTCTGGAATATCGATGACCTGCTCCTTGAGCGAATGGCGGTACCGGACCGTATCAAAGTACGGAAGTAGAACGTGAAAGCCCGCATCAAGTGTCGCATGAAACTTCCCGAGCCTCTCGACCACATAGCGCATCTGTTGCGGCACTATGACAGCCCCCTTAAAAACGGTCAGTATGATTAAAAAAACGACGAGCCCAAGAACGATAGACATATGCATCTCCTAATAGCTGGGTTACTAATTCTTCCTCTTAACTTTCAACACGAGACCGTCACTCGAGAGCACTTCACACTCATCTCCAGCGTTGAGGGCGCCCGAGCCAACGTTCTCAAGCCGCCAGGGAGAGCCCCACATCTCTCCACCTCCCTTTGCTCCACTCGCGATGGTTTCGCGGGCTGTGGCCGTTTGCCCGATCATGCCCGTGTAATCCTTCTCTTTAGAGCGAAGAAGGGTCTGAAGTCGCTCGGCGAAGAAGAACCATAACGCTAAGGCAGAGACGGAAAAGATCGTCGCTTGGAGCATCCAGCCTCCTACCAGCCCACTCAGCGCAGCAGCGCCAACCACGAGACAGGCGCTGCCAAGAATAAAGAGGTAAAACCCCGTGGACACAAAGAGCTCCATAACAAAGAGCAGTACTCCGAATACGAACCAGATCCATGCATCCATAACGCCCCATAAGATTGACCCGATCGATCTTTACACGGGCACTATGAGCTTGCAAAGGAGTATATTCGCGGACGAGCAGTCCCCCACGATCACCTAAGGTCCTCCAGGAACCTCAGCACCTGACGGCCGCCACGCCCAGTTTCAGGAGCCCCGTCTACACTCCTTGCCATGAAAACAGCATCAGAAGCACTCACCTCCGTCTCCATACCGATTCCAGAGGGAGACCTCAGTGGCAACCTCTTCCTTCCCCCCAACCCCTTTGGGATTGTTCTGTTTGCGCACGGAAGTGGTAGCAGTAGGAATAGCCCCCGAAATCGAGCTGTTGCTGAGATACTTAACGCCTCGCACATAGGCACGCTCCTCTTCGATCTCCTCACTCCCGACGAAGATACCGACTCCAACATACGTTTCGATATCAACCTTCTCACGGTGAGATTGCTTAACGCGATAGAGTGGGTGCACGACACACCGCTCGTTCCACATATGCCTATTGGGCTCTTCGGGGCTAGTACCGGCGCCGCAGCAGCCCTCCGAGCCGCGGCTCTACTCGGGGACTCAATTACCGCAGTCGTAAGCCGCGGAGGGCGCCCCGACCTCGCCATGAACGAGCTGCCCAAAGTGCGCGCCCCCGCGCTGTTCATCGTCGGTGGAAACGACCCTGAGGTTGAGCGCCTCAATCGCAAAGCGCAGAGAGTCATGCGATGTGAGAGCCAGGTCTCCATAATTCCAGGTGCCGGGCACCTCTTTGAGGAGGGGCGCTCCCTAGAAACGGTTGCGGGCCTTGCAGCTGGGTGGTTTCTGCGACATTTCCAGGAACGCAAGGCACCCGGATACCATGTGGCCCCCCCGCCCCCCTCAATCCCTCCGCATCAAGAGCGGTAGAGGTAAGCGGCATAATTCTACGACCCATGCGGTAGGAATCCCTGTGCT
>JALRCK010000019.1:6855-14217 GCA_023262305.1 Deltaproteobacteria bacterium | reverse complement strand
GGAGCTGGTTCACGCGTATGTTTTCGTTGTGCGGACTTGTAACCCTACTTCTCCTGGGATGGTCCATCTATCTCGACATCTCATACCCCGGCACATTTGCGGAGCTGGGCCAACGACCGGCGGGGTTTCCGGGGAACGCCAACTTCTCAGCTCTTGTCGCCGTCATGATCTGTGCAGCGAGCTTGGACTACCAGCCTCGACAGGGTTTGATCAAGAATAGTCTGCTCCTCGTCGTAACTGGAGCGATCGTCATCACCACGATGTCCCGCAGCGGCGCCCTCAATTTCACACTCCTGGTTGTCACGCTCTCCTACGCTCGAATCTCTGAGAGTGGCTGGAGTGCGCGCGAGGTCGTGAAGGTCACCACCACGACGGCTATCATGATCGGAGTCTGCGTAGGCCTCGCCGTGGGCGCGGTGATCACCGGAACGATCTCGGAGGAGACCCGACTCGGGCGACTCCTCAACAACAAACGGGTCGATGATGGCTCTGCGGGCAGCCGCCTCTTTGCCGTGCAAGAATCGCTACGCCTGATTAACGAGGCACCGATCCTTGGGCACGGCACCGGCCATGCGCGAACGATGCGGGAGCTGCCTCACAATCTCTATCTGCAACAGTGGGTCAACAACGGCTTACTCGGAGTCGCAGCGCTTGTGATCTTTTTTGGAACGACGCTATGTACGTTTATAAAGAGGCAATTTCGTCCCGGTCAGGCGTTTATGCTGGTAAGTATCTTTGGTGGCATCTTTAGCCACAACATACTTGACCAACGGTGTTTTTTGATTTTGTTGGGGGTAGTCCTGGGGATGTCGTGCTATGCACACAGACCCGCCATCGCAAGGTATTCATCCACTGCGCGCTGGGCACCATAGGTGGCGCGAGCATGCGCCATCGCTTCCAGCTGCCGAGGCAGGGTTAATGCATGCAACACCCCGCGCGCAAGAGCCTCTTCATCTTTTACGGGGACCAAGGTGCCGAACCGTCCGCCCTCGAGGATTTCAGCGGGACCACTCTTACAATCCGTTGCCACAATCGGGGTGCCGAACGCCATCGCCTGGATGAGCACATTTGGAAGCCCCTCAAACTCTGAGGCCAGTACAAACACATCGGCTTTGCTCATGTAGGCATACGGATTCTTCACGAATCCGAGCATCGCTACATGGTCGGTAAGACCGAGCGCCTGAACTTCATCCGCGATTCTCTCCTGAAGAGTCCCCTCACCGAGTAACACCAATAGAGCATCCCGTTTTGTGCGAACCTTCGCGAAGGCTCGAACCAGAGAGAGGACCCCCTTGTGCGGCTCAAGGCGCGCGGCGCTCAGAATGATCGGCTTATCCCGCTCGAGGAACCAGGGGTGCTCGACTCGCTCCAGTCCCTGCGCGACTACATCATCAGAGATGACCGGAGTGGAGATGACGCGAATCCTGTCCGTCAACCTTGGGGCCATAACCCGTAACTCCTCAGCCACGCCTCTCGACACCGCTATTACGCCATCACTTAACCTATAGAGGTACGGCGCCAATCGGAACGTGGTCCACCGCGACAGGGAGTTTTTAGGTGATGAGAGAGGGGCATTCGACTCTCGGATGATCGTTTTGGTGTCTCCCCCGGCGATCACTCCAGCCAACGCCGCTACGATGTTCGCATTCATGATCGTTGAGTAGAGTGCAGCGGGTCGAGCGTGTTTGAGGTATCGCACCACATGAAGAAGGGTTAAGCTCGTTCGTCTACTTTGCAGATCGAGCACCGAGACCCCTTGTGGCACTAATGCTCGCAACGGCCCCTCGAATCGAGTCGTCAGAAGATCCACGTCGCACCAGCTCGGCGCAGAACATCAGCATCGCCCGCTCCGCACCTCCACCGTGCATACTCGGAACGAAAACGGCTATTCTGGTGCTTGGGGTAGGACTGACTCCGTAGCTGAAGGGGGCGCTCATAGTTCCCCCTCCGCACATCCGATCTGGTGCGCACAGCGATTACGACTCTTTTGTCCGATACCACGAGACGGTGTGCTGAAGGCCCCGCTCAAAACCAACGAGAGGCGACCATGAAAGCTTCGCCTTTGCTGCAGAGTTATCGATGCAACTTCGCATCTGCTCGCCCGGCTTCGCCTCAGCGTAGATAATCTCAGCGCTCGGAGCTGTGAGCGCCCGAAGTTGCTCAGCCAACGCCGTAACAGAGGTCTCTTTTGCAGTGCCGATATTAAATTCACCAGTAACCCTTGTATCAACGGATCGGCCAACAGCTTCAGCAACGTCTTCAACGTAGACGAAATCCCGAGTCTGTTTTCCGGATCCATTTATCGCGATCGATTTACCGGCGAGGAGCCTTTCACAAAAGATTGCAACAACTCCAGCCTCGCCGTGAGGGTTCTGTCGTGGTCCGTATACGTTTGAGAGGCGAAGCGCTGTGCTTGTTACCCCCCACGTTCTCGACCAAAACTCTAAGTACTCCTCACCAACTCGCTTGGAGAGACCATACACGCTCTCTGGTTTAATGGGATGATCTTCCTTTGCTGGGAACGCTATCTGCTCTCCATAGATAGCGCCTCCTGAGGAGAGGAACACAACATGCGCACCTTTTCGGTTTTTCAGGGCAGCTAGGATATTAACCAAACCGGTTACGTTGAGATCCGTATCAAGGGCGGGCTGATCCATGCTGACGCGCACTGACACCTGCGCGGCGGCATGCACTACGAAGTCAGGTTCCAACGTCTCTACACACTCTCTCGCCTCGTCAGACCGGATATCAAGAACGTGGAGCTTAACCTGAGGCTGGTGAGCTATATTGTCTCGCGAACCGCTCGAGAGATCGTCGATGATGTGGACCTCGTGCTTTCGAGCCACAAGCTTATCTACGATATGGGAACCGATGAATCCCGCTCCGCCAGTGACGACTACCTTTGCCATAAGAATCCTCCCTGCTTAGACGCACTTTGGTGGCCTCATCTCGATCACCCACCGACCCTCATCGACAAGCCTACCCCGTCAATTCAGGAGAGGAAAGTCCGGTTTGAAACGGGCTGTGGTGCCGTCGCACCCTAAGCGGAGTGCACACCCGAAACATAGTGCACAAAAAAAAGCGGGTGAAAAAAGAGGGGGTGTCAGGAATAATGAGAAATTGAGATTGCGCCCTGAGGGATTCGAACCCCCGACCCTCTGGTTCGAAGCCAGATGCTCTATCCAGCTGAGCTAAAGGCGCACATCGGATTAGGGGCGAGAGGCTACACCATAAGGTTCCTTCTCGTAAAGCTGTTCGAAACCATTTCCTGATCAGGCCCAGACTGCGCGGGGAGATTCCAACCCGGCTCCAGCACGACCTAACTATCTATTTTGACTATGCTTTATGGACATCTCATGCGCCCATCCGATTGCCACCTTTGTGAACATCGCCCGTGTAATCGAGCGCTCTTGAGGCTCACATAAAAAACGCGATTAACGGACGATCGCGCTCGGTTTCCCCTTGCACGGCAAGCGAACGGAGATCATGCTCAACACGGTATGTTATCCTCTCTTATCAAAGCACTTATCTCTCTTCGCTACGACGTGACAGTTACTGGTCTTGAGTCGATTACACAGCGGAAAGGGGTGCTCATCATCCCCAACCATCCAGCCGAGATAGACCCTGTTATCCTCTCCACCTACCTCTGGGATCTCTTAAAGCCGCAACCCGTTGTGATTGAGGGGATGTACCACCTCCCCCTCTTGAAACCGCTCTTGCAACGAATCAAGGCGATCCCCATGCCCGACATGGACTTCGATGCTGGTCCCTACAAGCGGCGTCGCATTACGCGCGTACTAGAAGAGGTAAGCGATCGGCTGCGTCGCGGCGAGAACATCTTGATCTATCCCGCCGGGCGGCTCTCAGTGCACGGCGACGAACGGTTAGGCGCTGCCTCAGGTGTACAGACTATCATTCGCAACCATCCAGATGTTTTTGTTGCGATGGTACGGGTCAAGGGGCTCTATGGCAGCATCTTCTCTAAGGCTCTCACTGGCGGAATCACCCCAGATGTCGGCACAACCCTCCAGCAAGCGATCTCAATCCTCTTACAGAACCTCATATTCTTCGCCCCGAAACGGAAGGTCTCAATTGAGATAGTAACAAACCCTCCCGAGCTCCCCCGGTATAGCGAGCCCCTCGTTCTTAACCGCTACCTTGAATCGTTCTACAACTACCCCCGCCCTGAGACTCCATCTCTGGTACCCCATCGCTTCTGGAATAAGGCGGTGCCGGCTCTCCCTGAGCGTACCGAATACAACCATTCGTATGATCAGGTTTTACCCGATGTTCGAGAGAAGGTCTTTCGTCACATCGCTCACATAAGCGCTACCGACATCGACAAACTCTCGACCGAAACTCAACTCGGAGACGATCTCGGATTAGATTCTCTCACCACCGCCGAGCTGCTCATTTGGCTTGATCGAGAATTCGAGGCTCACGATATCGAGCTGAGCGAGATCGTTACCGTCGGCAGCGTCCTGAGAGCCGCGTCAGGTCAGCTTGGTTCAAAGACACCTCGGCAGGAGTATCACCCACCAACAACATGGAGCGCCTCTGTTCAAACCCGCCCGCAACCAAACCTTCAAACCACTCCGAGCATCGCTGAGGCATTCCTCCTCGCCGCAAACATGTTTGACGGACTCCCAGCGATCGGTGATGCCCGAAGTGGAGTGCTCTCATGGGGAGATGTGAAACAACGGGTTCTTCTCCTCGCTCGGCACTTCACTACGATCCAGGGCAAGCACATCGGGCTCCTCTTCCCCGCTTCGGTCGGCGGCTCTATCGCCACGATGGCAGCCATCGTGGCTGGAAAAGTTCCTGTCTTTCTTAACTGGACCGCGGGGAAGCGAGCACTCCTCCATGCTTGTGAGGCGACGAATCTCTCCGCAATCATCTCGGCTCAGTCCTTTCTCGACATCGTGCAAATCGACCTGGAGTTTCTTGAGGACAAGTTCATTCTCTTAGAAGATTTGCGGGAAAAGTTCACGCTGCAAGACAAGCTCGCTGCTCGGCGTCTCGCACGGGAATCCGTTCCACAACTCACGAATGCGTTTGGCATCAACCAAAGAGCCTCCACGGACCCAGCTGTTGTGCTCTTTACGAGTGGCTCTGAGGCGTTACCTAAAGGGGTGGTGTTGACCCATGAGAATATCCTCAACAACATCCGTGGGATCCTCGACGCATTTCCTATTCAGAACACCGATGTGCTCCTTCCAACCTTCCATTCGTTTGGGCTCACCGTGTGCACCATCCTTCCGCTCGTAACGGGACTGCGAGTCGCCTACCACCCCAACCCGAATGAGAGCCGCAAGATAGCCAAAGCTATCAACACATGGGGTGCCAGCATTATGGCGGGTACCCCTACATTCTTGCGGTCAATTCTTCAAGCCGGCACGCCGGAGCAATTTGCAACCCTACGAACCCTCATCTCAGGAGCCGAGCGCGCCCCTCAGGACCTCTTCGACAAAGTTGCAGCCCTCCCCCATCCGGTTGAGGTTGTCGAAGGCTACGGGATTACCGAGTGCTCACCAGTTGTCAGCATCACACGACCTGGAGAGCCCCGAGTCGGTGTCGGCAAACCGTTGAGTGGAACAAAAATTAAGATCGTGCACCCCTCTACCCTGGAGGAGGCTCCTCTTGGAACGGATGGCTTGATCCTCATTAGTAGCCCGAGCGTATTTCCGGGATACCTCGACCCACAGCTCAACCCCTTCCTCACTATCCGTGGCGTAAGGTACTACAACTCAGGTGATATCGGGCGACTCGAAAACGGGTGCCTCATCATTACAGGTCGTCTCAAGCGCTTTATAAAGATCGCAGGCGAGATGGTAAGCCTCACCGCGATCGAAGAGGCACTGCAAAAACATGTAAAAACCTACGACGAAACTCCCTCGATTGCTGTATTGGCGAAAGGCGCGGAGGGAGAGTCTCGACCGACTCTAACCCTCTTCACAAGCACTCAAACCACGGCTGAGACCGCCAATTACATCCTGCGCGAATCGGGCTTCCCGCATCTGGTGAATATTGCGAACGTGGTTAAGCTCAAAGAGTTGCCATTACTGGGAAGCGGGAAGACGGATTACCAAGAGCTGAAGAGGATGTTGTAGTTGCTATACGAGAGATGAGCCCTGCTCGACAGTTCCGGCACCCCGGCGCGGGAGTATCCGCGCCCTCCATACCTTGGATCCTCACCGGACCGCGAGGAGCAGCTTAAGAACGCTGGACCTTCACCCCCTGAGAGGCGTTAATCACCGCATCACACAACCGTGCGACCTGCTCGACCATACTTGACCACCTGAACTTGCTCACATGCTCAAAGCCTGCATCTACCAGCATCTGGCGCGCTCCGGGACGCTGCAGCTCAGCCATGGCGTTGGCGAGGTCGTTCGCGTCAGAGGCGTACATCACGGCGCCACCCCCAACTTCCGAGAGTCCACCCCACGGAGTTGAGATCACCGGACAACCACAGGCCATAGCTTCCACGACCGGGAGGCCGAATCCTTCATACCGAGAGGGACACACGAGAGCGAGAGCACCACTGTATGCAGCGACTAACTCATCGTCAGTCAGATTGGCGTACACCACATGGCTTCCCGTTCGAGCCTCTGTTAGTTCACTGACCGGATGAACGCCCGTGACAAGCACCTTAAACCCGTGCTGTGTAGGAAGCTGGTTGATAGCCTCAAAAAACATCTCTGCGTTTTTGGCACCATACTTTCCACCCACAAGCATGAAGTAAGGGCGATCGAGACCGTAGCGCTGGCACACCGCAACGACCTCATCCCACGCCGCAGCCCGAAACAGCCGGCGGTCCACACCGCACGGAGTAACCACAGCCTGCTCAGGCTTAACCCTTGGGAACAGCTCTAGGAGATCCTTTCGAACCGACTCAGACACACACCAAAACCCCGATGCGCGTTGTATCGCAAGGTGTTTAGCCATCAACTCAGGTTGGTTGAGGTCGAGGCCGACTTTTTCCGGCGTCATGTTGTAGATCGGCATGATCGAGGGAATCGTGCTAACCGACGTGTGGTAGGTTGAGATGAAGAGCTCGGCGTTCTCCTCTTCGCATACCCTCTCAAGGAGCCTCTCATCGCTCTTGAGATTCGTCATGTCGATGCGGGGAAATAAGCGATAATCGATGCCGGGATGACGCGGTGCATACCCACCTCGATCCAACACGAGGATGCGACGACCGAAACTCCCCGCGGACCACTCCCGAAGAATCGAGTCCCAAACACGAAAGACTCCAGCTCGCCCCTGCTCAACAAAACCACTCCCATCTATCACAATCGACCGCGCACGCTTCGCGCGACGGGCCTTCAGCTCACGGTCTGGCATCGTTAGCAGCTCACCATC
>JALRCK010000019.1:0-6845 GCA_023262305.1 Deltaproteobacteria bacterium | reverse complement strand
GTTGAGGCCACGTGCAGCGAGGAGCTCAGCAACAGCCATAGTCGCGTTCTCGTCGGGGAAGAGATACCGAAGGATCCCAAGAGATTTTCTGTGGTGCGAGATGCTGCGCATCACGCCAAGGAGCGCCTCCTCAGAGTCTGGAATCCGGGTGTCTTCAAGGTGGCTGTGTCCTTTAAGTCCAGTCAGGCGTCCGATGTAGTATTCAGCCCAAAAATCTACTCGCTCATCGAATGAAAGGTGAGTCAGGAAGGGCACGACCACACTCCAATGACTCTTCACTTGGTCAACACCTGTCCCTTCCGACTTGCACTCCGGGCGTTGAGTTGCGCATGAGAGCGTGGCGTCGATGTAGTGAAAGCGCGTCTCTCGAGCGCACCGCAACCACAATTCAAGATCGATTGAGAAGTGAAGTTTTTCATTGATCGGGCCTATACGATCGAGAAGCCTCTTCCTAAAATACATCGAAGGCTGGTGTGGCATGGTAACGTGATCCCACCACTTCACTAGAGTACGCAGCGACGCGTTGGGCTGTGACTGCTTGAACCACAAAACAGCTCCATGCGGAGTGACCATATCGGTCTTGCCGTAGAGAAGCTCCCACTGAGGATGCGCCGCGAACTCTCGCCCGACTGGAACCATGGCGTTAGGACTCATGAAATCATCGGCATTGAGCCAGCATACGATCTCACCCGTCACCATCTTGAGGCCCTTGTTAAGTGCATTCGCCTCACCCTCATCCTTTTCAGAGACCCACTTCAGGTGCGGATACTCTTTTAGGACCTCAAGCGTCTCGTCTTGAGATCCTCCGTCGACGATGATGTGCTCAAAGTTCGGATACTCCTGAGCTTTAACGCTCTCAATGCAACGACGAATGTAGGGCCTACAGTTGTAGGCTGGGGTGACTATCGAGATCTTCGGCCATTTCGTCATAGGGCTCCGAGGTGCGCACAATTGGTTAGGATGTAAGATGCGCCCCTCTGATGTGAGGGTGCATTGAGCGACGACGACCCAGGGAGGTCGCCAACTGTTCAATATAACAGAGAAATAACAGGGCCGTGAGTGAACTCACGGTAAGGATCTTGGCCCACCCAACAAAGAGGTCGCGTTATGAAAACGCAGCCTCTCGGCGCTAATTAGCTCTGTGCAGGTTAATCCCCGGAAGCTTATCAACGATATGCAGCTGGTGCCTGTAGACCATCTCCGTCAAGACGGCCTGGTCGTGTCGATGGCTTATGAACCCATCGTGTTGGATTCCGGAGGTATCATCATAATTCGCCAGGGTGATCATACCACGCAGCTCCTCCAAGAACTGTGCGTTCTTTGCGCACACCCGATATCCCTGAAAGCCTCCGCACACCTGTATCGCACCCGGGGGATACTGGGTGAGCCGCTTATCCCACTTACGGGCTAAAAAAAGATCCGGCTGTGAGATCAACTCTCGCTTGTGAGCCAACCCCGAGAGCGTTAGCAACCACTCACGCGTTATCGTCTCGTCATCAGCTCCTGAGGTCTTGAGAAAGATCTGACCGTACTGCGCGATCTCTGAGAAGACCCACTCTTGGCTCTGCGTCGGATGGGCCCCGCTATCCATATAAAAAACGAGGTCGCCCGGGTTAGCCCGTTCAAACACATGCGCTATGCACAACTGTTTCCACGCCCACAGGCCGTCTCCCTGCGGCACCGCCAACACCTTTGCTATATCATCGGTGATGTGTGTTCGAGGCAGAGTGTTCTTGTCAAAGGAGTGAATAGTGAGATCCAACCCAGGATGATACTCCCGCCACTTGGCGTTCTGGAGTTGTTGCGCTTGGACAAAGCGCCCAGATGCGTAGTTTATGATGTGTACACTCATCTCAAGGCACGCTCATCTTAGATCGGATCGTTTCGTTTCAGGCAGATTCGTTGCGAAGCGTTGTCCCCATCTTGGCTGCGAAACTGAACCTCGATAGTGAGCTTCTCGCTAGTGTTCCAGGTTATCGGCCCACTGCGTCCCGTAGCTAGGCATAAGGTCACGTCAACCGTGAACTGATAGGTATTCGATGAGTTCGCATCGACGTCACCCTTATTGTCTTGCAGCGAGTCACCTCCAATGGAGAGGTTCGGATCGCTCTCTGAGTACGCACTGACCGCGCAATTACCCGGCCCCGGGCCCCCTCCGGAACCACTCGTTGGAATGGGGCTGTTCGGGATATCGATCGTAATCTTCGAATTACCGATATCGACGTAGGTCCCCTCTCCTGCCGCAGCAACACCTGGGCGTTGAGGCCTCCAGCCTGTAATCGTGACCGCTACCGTGCCGGTCGGTGGAACAAGAATACAGCGGTCCATACTCCCGTCCCTGTTGGCAACTGTGTAATCGATCGTTTGCTCCACCCCACCGTTGATCGCAAACGACTTAATGGCGGGAGTGCTCGTGAATACAAAGTTAAGAATGCCCGGGATCTGCCTCTCGACTCCATCGGCTCCGGTTACACGCTCGATCAAGGTATCACCAGCAGAGATCGCCGAGCTCTTCGCGTTTGTCCGCAGCTGAAAGTCTCCCGTCGCACCCTTCGTAATGGTGCCGAAACCATCCCCGTCAGCGTCAAAAGTTCCCCCGGCGGTGCCTGGAAAAGCAGAGCCACCCTCAGGAGGCGCCGTACCTGTTCCTCCCGCGGAGCAGTAAGTAAGACCACCGCAATCAAGCTCGGTGGTCTCTCCAGTCGCTCCAGCAACCCCTATCGCCAAGGTTTGAATCTTTTGCATCGCCGCATCCAGGAGCGCAGTAGATAGCCCCGTCGCGTGCAGATTGAGGCTCTCTTCGATACTCAATTTAAAATTTGAGAAGATGCGGAACGTATTCGTCGGTTGAGTCACTGGGGTCGTGTCGTAGTTATCGATGACGCCGTTGTTATTGTCATCGACGTCGAGCGCCTCCATGAGACCATCACCATCGACATCTCCCGTTGAGGTGCCGGCTGTAGAAACGTATCGATTCACAACTCTCGTGGCCTTGGCTTTTCCACCCAAACCATTCGAGGCGAGCCCCTCAGGAACCGAACCTGAAGCGAGGACCTTTGAACTCGATACGACCGACCCGAGGGAAACGGCTTTCACCACATACACCTTACCGGTCTTGGAGAGCTTTCCGAGAGCCTTACCGGATTTAAAAACTGTGTATACCTGGGTAGTGGAGCAACTCTTTGGTTTTTTTGCAGACCCCTTACACTTTGAGAGAACGATCTGACCGGAGATCTTGCCATTTTTCAGAAGATACAAACGAGCCGTCTTGTCCGGAGGCACAACCGAAAAACTCCCCTTAGAGATGGCGCTCGTTGAAGACTTTCCGTTATCACTGATCGCCAGCACCTTGGTCCCCTTCGAGGGGGCGGCGCCGAGAGTGCCGGTAATAGGTTTCTCAGCAGCAAAAGCACTAGAGCCACAAACAAGGAGAGCAAGGGCAACAAGAAACTTTCCCATGGAGGACCTCACGATATGAGCAGACGCTCGTATATAGTCGGTCAAATCCAGGGAGGGCGACAACCCCTTTTGTAACCCCTTTACAGACCTCGGGATCTAGCGGCACCAAACCGCGACGTTCGCCGGAGATAACCGAACCTCAGTCACGGAGAAACCTGACCCAGCACTTAGACTCCGCCAGGTCGCGCGCAAACTAATCTTATCGTCACTCGGTGACTGAGGTGATGCACGAACGATCACAGACCATCGTAATCCAGCTCGCGGATCGTCCTCTAACATCTTGAGTGCTGCCACACTCTCCTTCGCCCCCTTTGCGGCAAACGGTGGATACATTCCATCACTCTGAAGAGCGACTGAGAGAACAAGGTGATCTGATATCTTATTGAACGGAGCGGCCACGGTGAGCCCCATGAAGTTACGCTCTACAGAACCGCTCGGGATCGAGATCTCCTCCCCACGAACGGGACTCTTCACAACGATCCTCAGGGAGCACGAAGGATCGCTCAAAATACTTGTGCGCTCAACCGATGCGACGCCGAGCGTTGCCGACCTATTTGAGCAGTTACACGAATCGTTCCCAGAGGACTGGGCAAGAGTCTCACCGGTTATTCCCAAAATGATGAAGAGCACAAATGCGCGCACTATCATGACGTCTCCTCTAGCTAGAGTTGCCCTGGATGCCGAGGGCGAACAAACGCTGGCATAGTGACACGACATCAGCGTAAGAGCTAGTTGAGAGATGGGTTGCTGTGCGACAGATTCTGACTATTACTGACCACTTACCGCTATCGCGGGAACATCTAGCACTGCAACGCTCTGCCCGTGCGATTCCAAAAAGCGCGTGATGTGTTGAGGGTTAATCACTAAAGTCGCCGTATTCTCCATCGGGTGGCATTGAATCATGGGAGCTTTCCATAAATCCGAATCGATGTACGCCGTAACGGCGCCAGCGGTGTCGTTTATAAGCGCCAGGATAGTAACGGCTCCGGGCTTTACCCCAAGGTACCGTTCCAAGCGCTCTGCTGATGCAAAACCCAAGCGCCCCGCCTCTAAGATCTCATCCAGTCGGTTAAGGTCAACTCGCTTATCCTCATGCACCGAGACGAGATAGTGTCGATCCCCCTTTTTATTGCGCAAAAAGAGGTTCTTTGAGCCTGCTCCCTGAACGCCCTGTAAATGAAGCGCGGCCTCTTCACATGTTGCCACGGGGGGATGGTCGTAGCGAGTGAAGGGGACCCCGTTCTCACGCAAAACCGAGCAGATCAATTCGGTGGTTGTTACCATAGCGTGCTCACGAATCAATCATGGACAGGAAGGCTTTGAGGTACTGTCCCTGGAATGACACCATAAATGGGCGGGCCGATCCGCTTTTGACATCATGGAGCCACAACGAGTTGTGGCTAATAATCGGGATGTGGTGCCTCACCATCATCCCATAGAGGTCGTCCTGACTAGACTTGTAGACCGTGTACTGAACACCATTGGGATCTGGGATGTATTTCGCTCGCTCAAGGATCGTTTCAAGGGTGTGCCGAGGATCTCGATCACGAATCTCACCCATCGCAATATCCACGACGCACGATTTATCGTCGCGCTCCTGCATCACTGCCTCAACCTCTTTGAGGATCTGCTCGGCATCATCATCTGCCGAGAGCCTTCGCTCAAACTCAAGAGCTTCATCGTACGAGAGGCTCGTTGATGCAGGATCAGATCCACGCTCAAGCACGTAGCGCGCCCTTGGGTCCCGCATATAGATCTCTTTCAATTGATCGCGGATAACATCATCCGTTTCCTCATAAGGATACTCGATCAGCTGAAAAACTCCGGGGGCTATCTCTGATGCTCCAGACCAAATGGAACGCGCAATATCGACCGAATCGTCGTGTCGCTGAATCAATGCTTGGCAGCTCTCAGGGATGAGCCTGCCATCAGTCCACTCTCTGACCATATTATTGAGCGTGGGCATAACTTCAATTCGCTCGTCTTTCCACCTTCGAAGAAACGGCATGCCCAACGTCTGCAAGGTAGAGAGGGCACCTCGACACGCACGTATCGTCGGGTCGTTCGTTTCGGGTCGCTCACTCTCTGCCGCAAGACGGAGCAGCTCCCGGATGTGAGGGTCGTTGCTTTCTTTGAGAACCGCCTCAATGAAGCCGCGAATCGGAACATGAGGATCCTCACGAGCTCCAAGCTTTGTCTCGTCATCAACGAGGTGAGGAAATCCATCGATGGTAGCACCCTCGAGCGCATAGGCGCCAATCAACTGCGCCATCTGTCGCTTGTAGAGAGATGCTGCCGTCACCAACAAGGCGTGGTCACTTGATGAGATCCCTGTTGCAAAGGAGTTCTCGCACACACCATGCATAGAATTCGAAAAAGCCGTCTCAGCCATCATTTTGAGCCGTGGAGGGCAACCACGCTCGTTGGCGATACCGCGACACAAGGCTGCTGTCGCCATAAGATTCGTGAGGCTCTGCTCAAGGGGGCCGTGCTCAAGAAGGAAGAGCACGGTGTCTACGCTTCGAATCTCAAGTTGAGATGGAGGGAGTCGAGCGCCGTGAAAGCGAGTAAGCTGGTGCGATAAGCTCCATGCTTGAACCGGATCCATCTGACCCTCCCTATGCTTTTCCCTTAGAAGCTAAATGAGACTCAACTACAGATCGAGCCTTCTCCAAGAGAGCGCTGTCACCGTATCCGAGCTCGGCAAAGACCAGGGTCTCTCCATCAACTTCGATACGCACTTCGAATCCCTCACGAAAGGGTCGCCGCATGCACACAGCCTCGAAGGTACGTCCGGCAGCCTCGAAGCTCTTCGTCCATACCTCTTCCATGAAACCTCCTTGGCTGCCCTACTCCCACTCGATCGTAGCTGGGGGTTTGCTTGAGATATCAAGCACAACACGGTTCACCCCTTTCACCTCATTTACGATCCTGTTGCTCACCCGTCGCAAGAGATCCTCTGGCAAAGAAGCCCAGTCGGCGGTCATACCATCCTCTGAGTAAACCGCGCGCAGCGCGATCGTTTCATCATAGGTGCGGCCGTCTCCCATAACACCGACACTCCGAACGGGAAGGAGGACAGCAAAGCTCTGCCACAAACCAGCATAGAGTCCCGCCGAGCGAACCTCCTCAAGGAAGATATGATCCGCGTCCTGCAAGGTCCTGACGCGCTCTGGCGTTATCTCTCCAAGAATCCGAACGGCGAGACCTGGCCCTGGGAATGGCTGCCGCTGCAAGATCTCTTGCGGCATGTCGAGCTCCTTGCCGAGAAGGCGAACCTCATCCTTGAAGAGCTCTCGGAAGGGCTCAATCAACTTGAACTGTAGCCGCTCCGGCAATCCACCAACGTTGTGGTGCGTCTTAATAGTTGCAGAGGGACCACGAAC
>JALRCK010000199.1:3862-5171 GCA_023262305.1 Deltaproteobacteria bacterium | reverse complement strand
TGATCTGTTGCTCCTTTTGGAGTGCCAACATGCGCCGCTGTCGCGAATGCCCCGTTGCCCAGTGCAACACACTGAACATTATCAATCCGAACCACGTGCTCTCTCCAGAGATCTCGGTGCGACCTCTCGAGATCAGGAATCATGCGCAAACCAACCGAAAAATCTCCGCGCACATCCAGAGCGCTCACCTCACGAGAGGAGACCACGGTCGATACAGCCGCGAGAGCAAGTGACTGTGCAACTTTAGAGGAGAACATGGGGGGAGTTCCTAACCAAACTACAGCAATTCCCGATGGTATACGCCCCTTTGCCCTTAATCAAATTGGACCTTCTAAGCCTGCGGTCTGAAAAGCCCCCGCCTCTCCATGCCTGGTCCTGACTCGTGGTAACTCTCACCACGACGTAGCGCACAACCCATGGTTGCGTCTCACAACACCAAAAACAACAACCCAACATACATAATAACGGTGCCGATAGTTCTTCGCACGCGGTCCTCTTCTCGAAACCACGCCCCGCCAATCAGCACTGTGAAGATCATGGAGACCCTCATGAGCCCGACGACAACGTGAGCCGGTAGCGTCACCAACGCTGCCATCTTGGCGATCATAAAAGCCGTCTCGAAGAACCCTCGAATAAGGAATGGTCGCGAACACTGAACAAGTTCGCCCCTCGCTGAGGCAACACGAAAGAGCGTAGGGCTCGTAAGGAGTGCGGCGCACACCGTAACCGAAAAAGCTGATGTGACAGGGTCGGCGTGGCTCACCGCAAGACGATCAAGCGCGCTATTGAGCGCAAAGGCAAACGAGCCGCCAAACGCATAGAGCACCGCTATCGGCTGCATCACCTTTCCCGTTGAACGGTCTCGTCGCACGAGCACGATCCCCCCCACCACAATACAGAGGATTCCGCACACCTCCGAGAGACGCACAACATCGCCCGTGATAAACGGCGTTAGCACCGTCAGAATCAAAGGCGAGAGCGCTAAAAGCCCGCTTACCAGTGAGATGTCACCTGCCTTGAGCGCGCGCATCTTGCAACCCTCAGCACAAACGTCGGAGAGCCCTCGCAGGAGGACTAAGAGAAGAAAGGTCTGCGAAAGTCGCATCTCGCCACCCCCAACGAGATGGAGCACGATGAAGATAACTGCATAGAAGGGGAGAGCATAGATAAACGATGCGAAGGTCGAGGTATCGGGATGGACCCTACTTGCAACTGCCTTACTAACGAGATCTTTCGCGGTCGACGTGCAGGCGCACAGGAGCGCGGCGATAACACCCATACTGCTGTAGTAGCATATCGCCTACGGTCG
>JALRCK010000199.1:0-3852 GCA_023262305.1 Deltaproteobacteria bacterium | reverse complement strand
TCTCATCAACCTAGCCGAGTGCTAGGGTACGAGTCATGATTCATCCACGCCACATAGTCGCTCTTATCGTTGCTCTATTCTCGTCTTTCGGTCTTAACGCCCAAGCTGAGTTCATCCCCCTCATTTCCGCCAGGACCCCAGTCCTTACTTACGTGGTTGATGGCGACACAATCGCCGTGCAGATCGAGCGGTCAATTGAGAAGGTTCGGCTCATCGGAATCGATACCCCAGAGAGCCGTCGAAATGATCGCGCAAACCTCCAAGCCGAACGTAGCAGGCGCGATGTGAAGACGATCATCCAGATGGGAAAGCAAGCCAAAGAAACGCTGAAGGGACTTCTACCAAAGGGCACTGAGTTGCGAATAGAGTATGATGTTCAAAAACGGGACAAGTACGGTCGGCTCCTGGCGTATGTCTATACCAAGGACAACACCATGATAAACGAGGAGATGGTACGCCTTGGCTACGCGCAACTCCTGACCATCCCCCCGAATGTCCGATATGTAGAGCGTTTTCGCAAAGCGCTTGCGAAGAGCCAAAATGAGAGGCGAGGCCTCTGGGCCTCGGGTGGTTTCTAAGGTCTACCATCGAGCAATTTCACTACTCTCAGTAGTTGAAACGACGAGATCATGCTACTATTAAGGGCATGACTGAAGGCCATTTCGATCCACGTCGTCCCTCCCAAGAGATCACCCTCCATGTGAGCGGACTGCACTGTACAAACTGCGCGCTCTCCATCGAAAAGCACCTCAATCGAGTAGGTGTTGATAAACCAACCGTTGACTTCGCCAGCGGTCGAACGAGCTTCACGCTCCACGATCCCAACAAGCTCCCCGACATCATCCAGAGCATTAAAAAGCTTGGATACACTGTCGAGGAATCAGGTGATGTCCACGATCATCACGGACGCGACACCGTGCTCTACGTTAAGACCGTCATCAGCGCGGTTCTCACCCTTCCGATGTTAGTTGGGATGTTCCTCTCGGTACACATCCTTCACGATCCTATCGTTCAGGCCATTCTCGCCACACCGGTTTTTATTATCGGCATCCTTCACTTCGGCTCGAGTGGACTCCGTTCGCTCAAAGCCGGCGTCGCTAATATGGACGTTCTCATAGCGGCTGGCATCCTCGCTGCCTACGTCGCGAGCATGGTTACCCTCACCTTCGGGCTCTCCCATGATCTCCTCTTCTTTGAGGCTGTCGGCTCCATCGTAACGTTCGTACTAATCGGACACCTCCTTGAGGAGCTCGCCGTTAAGAAGACGACCTCGGCGATTGAAGACCTCTCTCAACTGCAACCTCAAGAGCTTCGACGCGTCATTCTTCAGGAAAACGGTGCCGAGACACTCGAAACCATTCCGCTCTCACAACTCCGAATTGGGGACCTCATTCAGGTCAACACAGGAGACAGAAGCCCCACCGATGGCATCATCGTGCGCGGAACTGGCAGCTTCGATGAGTCGATGCTCACAGGAGAGTCACTCCCCGTCGATCACCGAGAAGGAGAGAGGGTAATTGGCGGTACCGTTCTCGTTGCTGGTTCAATTGTCGTAAAAGCCACAGCTATCGGGGACGAGACCACCCTTGCTGGAATCATCCGACTCGTTCGGGACGCGCAGCAACGAAAACCATCTATCCAACGCATCGGAGATGCCGTCAGCGCGGTCTTCGTCCCAGCGGTTCTCGCGATCTCGGTAGCGGCGTTTATGATCGGCGTGATCTTCTTTGACCTCACACTCGCCCAAGCGCTCGTCCGCTCACTCGCTATCGTCGTAGTCGCCTGTCCGTGCGCGATGGGGCTCGCAACTCCCAGTGCAATCATGGTGGCACTCGGTCGTGCTGCGCGTTCAGGGATCCTGATTCGAGGGGGAGATACCCTTGAGCGCCTCGGTCAAATTAAGCACGTTGCTTTCGATAAGACCGGCACCCTCACCATCGGCGCCCTGCGCGTAAGTGACTTTAGGACCCATAACGGAATCGACAAGACATTAGCTCGATCTATTATCGTCTCGCTACAGCGCGCTTCATCTCATCCGATAGCCAGCGCCATCGTGCGTGACCTACAATCGTCGGAACTCTCTCCCGTCAAACTTTCGGACATCGTTGAGACAAAAGGGGTCGGTATCGAGGCGCGCGGGGAGGACGGTGAGGTCTACCAGTGTGGCGGTCGAAACCTCGCCCAAAGGCTCAACGTGCAGATGTTTGATGATGTCATACTCTTGCGGGATGGTATCATGGTCGCCTCCCTCTCCCTTCACGACGAGGTTCGTCCTGAGGCGGCATCGGTTATCTCTCAACTTGAACAGCTATCGTGCAGCATCTCCCTCATCAGCGGCGACACCACCGAGAAGTGTCGAGAGGTCGCTACCACGATCGGCATTCACAATATCCACGCGCAGCAACTTCCTGACCAGAAACTAGCGATCGTGCGAACTATTCAAGCTAAATCTCCGGTCGCCTACGTTGGGGATGGAATCAACGATGCCCCAACCCTCGCCGAAGCCGCCGTGGGAGTCTCTCTGAGCTCTGGCTCTGACATCGCGATGCAATCTGCGCAGGTCCTTCTTACGGGGGGCACGATAGGTGCGCTCCCGTCCGCTATTCGCCTTTCGCGACTCACCGTGAGCACCATCAAACAGAACCTTTTCTGGGCGTTGGTCTATAACGTAGCGACCGTGCCGTTAGCGGCGAGTGGCTACATCTCGCCCCTTGCGGGCGCACTATTGATGACCTTTTCCGATCTCATCATCGTGGGCAACTCGCTCCGTATTAAGTATCGAAGGATTTGATAAGGGCAGCTCAGGCGCCATTTCGAATGCGCACGCACCTAAAGCCCCATGCCGAGCGACTAGGCATGCCCGTTCCGACAACAGTACTCGATTCTATGTGGCTGAGTGAGCTTTAATGGATGGGATCGACCAGCGAGCTGCGATCTCACTCCGAGCAAGAGCAAAAAGACCTTGAGAGTGAAGCCTCTCATCTTACCGCCTGAATTATCACGACTTATTTTATTGTAGCGCCGTGTCATCCATGAGACTAGGGGATGCGCTCATGCTACCATGAGCGCAGGGAAGTATCTGGCTCATGTACTGTTGTGTTCCAGGTTAGCCACAGCATTAGCCTCAGCGACTACTCTTTTTTTGCACTTTTCACGTATGCTACCTCAAAGCCCCACCTCTGCGAACCATCATTCCGTGGAGCAGCTTCGCATCCCAAATGAGGTGGCCATGAGAGCCCTCACTAGAGCCCTTGAAACGGCGTGCGAGCGCCTCAAAGTAACTGACGCGCTCGCGGCAAGCGTCATCTCTCAGAATTGGAAGTGGTCACCGATAAGCCCCGCTACCATCGCCACCGCCTTCGAGCAATTTAATTCCCATGCAACGGTCATTACCGAGGCTCAGCGCGTGCTAGCACATGAACACGGGCATGGCGGCGACAAGGCAACCTACTCTCTCGTTGAACGACAACTCACCTTTGTGCATCGTCTTCTGACAGAGAGCTTTTTTGAACATCTGTCGCATGCACAAAACCCACTTGGCGTTCTCACCACCCTGCTGCACCAACCTCGGATGCGAGCAACCTCGGCGTGCGTCTCTGCTCTTCTCGGTCTGCACGATGAGAGGATAGGTGGTGATGAACGCCGCCATTCGGCAACCGACCAAAAAACATTCTATGCCAAGGGTGGATATACGTACCAACCGTCCGACCTGTTTGAACTTGGGACCATATTCTCTTCACTTACCCTCAAGACAGGCATCACATTTTATGACCTTGGATCAGGGTATGGGCACGCGCTGTTCTGCGGAGCCGCACTACGTCCAGACGTGACGTTCAAGGGGATTGAGTTGAT